>NZ_LOHE01000090.1 GCF_001559865.1 Abyssisolibacter fermentans | reverse complement strand
AGGAATGTCAGGGATGATGCCAGGAATGCCAGGGATGATGCCAGGAATGCCAGGGATGATGCCAGGAATGCCAGAAATGATGCCAGGAATGCCAGAAATGATGCCAGGGATGCCGGGAATGATGCCAGGAATGCCGGGAATGATGCCAGGAATGCCAGGAATGCCGGGAATGATGCCAGGAATGCCAGAGATGGGTCCTTCGACAGGACCAGGACCAAGAATGCCTGAGATGGGTCCTTCAACAAGACCAGGACCAAGAATGCCTGCAAAGGGTCCCTATACTGGACCAGGAATGAAACCTAAATAGAATTAAAGATAAAAAGTTCAGAAATTATTTATGGCTAAGCGATAAAATGCTTAGCTATCTATTTGTATAAAATTTTCAAAATTAGAAAAAACATAATATAATTTGACAAGATTATTTTTTTATCATAAACTATTGAATTATGCCTGATTATTCATATAACTCATAATATGGTGTAAGCTTCTAATTAGAAGATTTCAGTGAATTCGAAGGCATACCGAGTTGGTATGCCAGCCATTTAATGAACTTCTTATAACAACGGAGGCGAGGGATATCTTGTGCCTTGTTATAATCAGAAGGAATACTCATTAATGAATTTTCTATTCCTTTTTTCATAGGAGTAATTGGCGATATGTAACTCCTACTCATTTTTTCTAGGAGTAAGCGATTCACATAAAATCAGAGATTTTAGTTCTCTGTTCACAATCTTCTATGAATAATTTGGGATTATAAATAGATGGAGGGAAAAATGTTAAAAAAATATATATCAATATTAATACTAATACTAATTTCTATATTAACACTATATATAGGAGATTATCTAATAAATGATGTTAAGATTATTGTAAATGGTTCATCAACATGTATTAGTACATTTTCTAATGAAATAGAGGATATTTTAAAAGATAATAAAATTGAATTAAAAGACAATGACTATATAAATTTAAATAAATCACAAAAAATATCAGATGGAACTATACTAGTTATAAAATCGTTAGTGCCAATTAAAATTTTAAAAGGAGAGCAAACAATTAATAGCTTTAGTTATGAAAACACTGTAAAAGAAGCACTAGATGAACATGGAATAAATTATGATGAAGATGATATAATATCACCAGAGTTAGATAGTAAAATATTAGCTAATATGACTATAAAGGTAGATAAAGTAGAAGAAAAAACAGTAATTGAATATAATAAAATTCCTTACCAAAGCATAATAAAATATAATAAAAATTTTTATATTGATACAAAAAAAGAAGTTCAAAAAGGAGAAGAAGGGATTGTTGAAGTACAAAAAAACCAAAAATTCATCAATGGAAAGCTTGATAGTGAATTCATAATAAGAGAGATAACAAAAAAAGAACCAATCAATCAAATAATAGAAAAAGGTTCTAAACCTAAAGTAATTACATCAAGAAGTGGTGTGAGATTTGAAAAGAGCATGATTATGAAGGCTTCGGCTTATGATTTGTCTTATGAGAGTACAGGTAAAAAACCGGGAGATAAATACTATGGCATTACAGCTTCAGGGGTTAAAGCTAAAAAAGGTATCGTTGCAGTTGACCCAAAAGTAATACCTCTAGGAACCAGATTATATATTGAATCATTAGATGGGTCTGAAAATTATGGGTTTGCAGTTGCTGGAGATACAGGAGGAGCAATAAAAGGTAATAGAATTGATTTATTTTATAATGACCATGAATTTGTAAAGAAATATGGAATTAAAAAGGTTAAAGTTTATATACTAAAATAATATTTTTTATAAAATTGTACAACTAACTATATTAGAAGTTTTTGATGAATGTGAATTGGATAGAATAAATAAGACGGAAAAAATGTATTTTATAGTTATATACACTAAGAGGTGATATTGTGATAAAAGAGATAATAGTAGTAGAAGGAAAGGATGATGTAGCAGCCATTAAAAGAGCTGTAGATGCTGAAATCATAACAACTAATGGTTTTGGCTTTCCTGATGATTTGATGGATAGGATAGAAGCTGCTAGCAAAAAAAGAGGAATAATTATTTTTACAGATCCAGATTTTGCTGGTGAGAAAATAAGAGGATTAATATCAAAGAAAATTAAAAACTGTAAACATGCATTTTTACCAAGAGATAAAGCTACAAAAGACGGTAATATAGGAATAGAAAATGCTAAACCAGAAGATATAATTGAAGCACTTAATAATGCTAAAGCTGAGACTGAGAATGAACGGAACGAATTTTGCATTGATGATTTAGTATATTACAACTTAATAGGTAATGAAAATGCATCAAATAGAAGAGCAGAACTAGGCAAAATACTTAAGATTGGAAAATGCAATTCAAAACAATTCCTAAAAAGAATTAACAACTATTCAATTACTAGAGAAGAACTAGAACAGGCTGTTAGGAGGTTGATTTAATGGAAGAAAACAAATTGTATTCTCCTAAGGTACTAAAGGGTGTAATTGAAAAGCATGGGTTTAGATTTTCAAAGGGATTGGGACAAAATTTTTTAATAGATGGGAATGTTGTTAGAAACATATGCAATGCAGCAGACATAAATGAAAATGATGAAGTTATAGAAATTGGTCCTGGTGTAGGAACATTATCTCAAGAATTATGCCAAAGAGCAAAAAAAGTATTAGCAATAGAACTTGACGATAGACTTATTCCGATATTAAAGGATACCCTTTCAGAGCATGATAATTTTAGCATTATTAATAGCGATGTATTAAAACTTGATTTACATAAAGTAATAAAAGAAAATTTTGAAGGAGACAGTGTAAAACTAGCGGCTAATTTACCGTACTATATCACAACTCCGATAATCATGAAGATTCTAGAAAGTCATCTTAAAATAAAAAAGATAGCAGTTATGGTTCAAAAAGAAGTTGCCATGCGTATTCAGGCTAAACCTGGGACAAAGGATTATGGAGCATTATCTATAGCAGTTGGTTATTACTCAAAGGCAGAAATAGCATTAAATGTTCCTAGAAATGTATTTATGCCTAAACCGAATGTAGACTCAGCAGTAGTTGTACTTGATATATATGGTAAACCAAGAGTAGATGTAGAAGATGAAGTTCTATTTTTTAAAGTAGTCAAATCTGCATTTGCTAAACGAAGAAAAACTTTACTAAATGCACTTAGTTCTGGCTTTATTTCCTTAAATAAAGAACAAGTAAAAAATGTATTAGAAAGGTGTAATATAGATCCTAAACTAAGAGGTGAAGTCTTATCAATAGAAGACTATGCAAAGATAACTAATACAATAGTAAAAAATAGATTATAAACTAAGCCCAAGTGAGGGCTTTTTTTTATTTAGGTTCTCTGCGGTAATTCGAATTATATATTATACTATGGGGAGTTATAAAATAATCAGGATTAAAAACTATAGAAAAAAGATTAATTCATACTAAAATTAGAAATTGTCTTTATAATTTATGAAAAAAGTAAAACATTTAAACTTTCGTACATATATTAGTAATAAGTATGTAAAGGAGGATGGTGTAATTGAGTGATGCAGCTTATTTAAGAAAATTTATTATGCTAAAGCCATATACAGATCAAAAAGACTCAAACATAAAAGGCTATGTAAAGCTTGAGGTAAGAAATGGAATAGGGAAAACTGAAATAAATGTAGATGGTTTTAAGAGTAGTACAGATGAGATGGGCATATTAAGAGCTTATTTTCTAGCACAAAATTCCAATGATTTTACTAAAGCAAATATAGGAGAAATAAACTTAAAACAAAGCGGAAAAGGACACTCAAAATGGGAATTCAATCCTAAATCAGTAGATGATACGGGCTTGAAAATGGAAGATTTCGACATAGTACTTATAGAAGCAGATAAATTAAATGATAGTAATTCTTCCCAAGTAAAACTTACGGGGGTTTTAAAAGATTCCTCAAAAGGAATTAGAGACTTGATAAATCAATTTTACAGTAGTGAAAAAATAATAAACGAAAAAAAACATAAACTAGATAGTGAATTGCAACAGCCCAAAATCAAAGAAAAAGATATAAGTATTGTTGTTAATGAGGATAATCAAATAGAAAATCAAGAAAGTAATAAGCTTGAAGATGTTGATGACTTTGTAAATCAAAAAGAAGTAATAGAAGAAACAATAAATATGGAAAATGAAGCTATTAAAGAAGACGGTATTGAAAATGAAACGATATTAACAAATAATGATATTATTGATAATAGTGAATTAGATATAGAAGTAAGTGAAGAGATAGATGAAATACCAACAGTTGAAAATATTGAGCAAAATAGTGAATTAGAAATACAAACAGTTAAAGATATTGAACAAAATAGTGAATTAGAAATACAAACAGTTAAAGATATTGAACAAAATAGTGAATTAGAAATACAAACAGTTAAAGATATTGAACAAAATAGTGATTCGGAAATACAAACAGCTGAAGATATTGAGCAAAGCAGTGAACCAGACATACAGCAAGAAGAACAAAACATAGAAGATGTAATAAATCAAATGATTAAAGAAAACAAAAATGATTTGTATACCAATACAGAAAATTATCCCAAAGAAGATTTAAATTCGTTTATAGAAGAACATGAAGATATGAGCCCTTTTATAAATGAGCAAGAAGATAGTAAACCAAATGCTGTTAATTATAATGCATTTGATGAACAATATAGGCAAAACATAGACAATTACTATGGATATTCTGTTAATAAAACATATAATTACATGCAAAATGCTATTAATTATAAAAATCAAGTTTATGAATATACTAAAAACATCATTAAATTTTTCGAAAAAACAGATGTGCTGAAAACTAGGTTAGACGGATATACATGGTGGAAAATTGAATACCAAAGCAAGAATAATTATTATAGGTCATTTTTACCTTTTCATAATTATATATTGAATAATAACTTACCATATTCTTCAATATTTAATGTAACACCTACTTATAAACTTATTAAAAAATATAAACATTATATTTTTGGGACAATGAAAGTAAATAAAGACATTAAATATTATGTTTACGGTATTCCTGGTAGATTCACCAAATCAGAACAGCCATATGGAGGCATGACGGGATTTTGTACGTGGTGCCCAAGAAAGGGATTAAATAGAGAAAGATTAGGCTATTGGTTATTGCACATAGATTGTTTAACTGGCAGGAATGCAAAACCTTTACAACCAACTCCTCCTAAATCTAATTAACAAAAAAAATCTTGATTAAGAAGCAGAAAAAAGGGTATTATAAAACTAATCAAGATTCATATATTAGAAGGAGGAATTAAAATGACTAAAGAAGTAATAGTTTATACTAGCAGCACATGTCCTCATTGTGTTTCAGTAAAGGAATATTTATCTGAAAAAGGTATTAGCTATACCGAAAAAAATGTGCAAACAGATCCTAATGCTAGAAAAGAACTTATCAAAAAAGGGTTCATGGGAGTACCTGTTATTATGATAGATGATGAAACAGTCACTGGGTTTGATAAAAATAAACTAGATCAATTATTATAACAAGGGGCAAGATATCCTCCAATCTTTATAGGTACGGATACCGATTAGATTAAACAGGTGGTATGTAATTTTACCCCTTGTTGAAACGGTGTGTTGCAATTACTACGTAATTGCTTCCGGTGTTATAACAAGGGCAAGATGTCATCCTGTTATGAATAGAAAAAATCCAATTATTAAGCAGTAGAAAATTATAATTTTCTATATGTTAAAAAAAAGCGGCTAAATGCCGCTTTTTATTCGTTTAATGCTTTTAACAATGGTTCTAAGTCTAAGCCGTGTACAATCGCAGCTTGTTCCAAAGATTCCATTTGAGCAGAAGGACAACCAACACATCCCATACCAAATCTCATTAGTATTGGAGCAGCATCAGGACGCTCTCTTAAGATTTCACCAATTAACATATCTTTAGTAATAGCCAAAGTAATACCTCCCTTGTTAGATATTCATAGTAATAATAATAACATATTTAATGTTTATATTGTACTAATAATTTTAGTTAATTAGTTTAAATTTATAAATATAAATCCAACATGCATATTTTAACCATACAAACAAGAATTATACAAAGAAAGTATGTGTTAAACTGACATTATTTATCAATGTTTAAATTTTGAATAAATTGACTAAATTCAAAAGCTTTTTTATTTTTTTAATTTTTCTTTTACTAAATCACTTATTATATGACTACAATTAGAACAGTCGATATTTTCATTATTACAACATGGATTTACATGAACTAAAACATACTTGGCATTAATATTTTGATAGACTATATTTTCAACATCTACAGCTATCTTGTGTCCCATAGCTACAGATATATCAGGATCAACGGCTATTATAACATCAACAAAATATTGGTTTCCATGTTTTCTTGCCTTTAAATCATTGATAGTTCTAACATCCTTATGTGTAGATATTTTGTCAATTAATAATGATAATATTTCAGTATCTAAAGATGTATCCATCAACTCATTATAACTATTTTTAAATATATCAAAACCAGTTTTTATAACAACTAAGCTGACTATTATTCCTGCTAGAGGGTCTAGAAAACTATAGCCTAATTTAGAACCTACAATACCAATCAATGCAGCAATAGAAGAAAGAGCATCAGACCTGTGATGCCAAGCATCAGCTATTAATGCACTGCTTTGTATTTTTTTGCCGACTCTAATAGAAATTTGATATTGAAATTCCTTTACAGCAATAGATAATAAAGCTGCTATGATGGCCAAATTGCCAGGTACAATATCTGAAATAGAAATAATTTGTTTAATCGAAGAATAGCATATATTTAAACCTACAGCTATTAATAATAATGATAGCGCCAAAGCAGATATTGATTCTGCTTTTTCATGTCCATATTGATGATCTAAGTCTCGAGGTTTTTTTGCAATTATAAAACCAATTATTAAACCAATAGAACTTAAAACATCAGACATAGTATGTATACCATCAGCAACAAGAGCATTAGAATTATATACTATACCAATAACGATTTTGATAATTCCAAGTATAATATTCAAGAAAACAGTAAGCCACATTACTTTTTGACCTTCTTCATATCTTTTTTCGTTCAAATAAATCACCTCATTGTATTAAAATATTATTTGTATCTTTATTATGAACACAAACTTAATTTGCTTGACTAAACAATTACATTAAATTATAGATTTAAGTTTTGTTCAGGTAATTAATATCTATGAAATCTTAGATTTAAATAGTCGTTTACATTATAAATTATATTTATCTGTATTTAAAATATTATCATATACAAAATAATAATACATGAAAAATAAAAAAATAAAAAAATATTTTTAAAGAACAAAAAATAGGGTATATAAATTATATAGCTAAAAACATTTTAGCATATGCCAACAATAAAATCTATTATTTTAAAATAATAAGAATTTTAAAACTATAAGTACAAATAATAAAAATAGGAGGGATATTATGAAAATTAATATTACTAAAAATGCACAAGAGAAATTAAAAGAAATCATAAAAGGAAAATCAGAAGATAAGGGATATGTTAGATTATATATAGCTGGAATTGGTTGAGGCGGCCCTAAATTTGGGATTGCTTTGGATGAGCAAAAAGAAAATGATGAAGTATATGTAGAAGATGACATAAATTATATAGTAGACAAGGATTTACTACACAATTATTCAGTTTTTAATATTGAGTATACTAATAATTGGTTGAGAAATGGATTTAATGTAACTGCTAATGGTGCATCATCAAATTGCAGATAAGTGTAAGTAATATTTTGTAGATTATAATGATAGGAGAATTATAGTGAGTCAAAAAATAACATTAACAGTAAACAATATAGGCTGTGCATCTTGTGCAAAGAAAATAGAGGATGCTTTATCAAAAAAAGATGGAGTAATAAAAATAGATATTAATCTATCATCTAAAAATGTATTACTTGAGTATGATGAAAATAAAGTATCGGTAAAAGATATGATATTGATTATTGAAAAAACAGGATACAATGTAGAAAAATAAAAGGATATATACTTGATGTTGTAATAAATATGGGCTAAAAATATTTTGGTA
The DNA here is from genome assembly GCF_001559865.1 of Abyssisolibacter fermentans. Lineage (NCBI taxonomy): Bacteria > Bacillati > Bacillota > Clostridia > Eubacteriales > Clostridiaceae > Abyssisolibacter > Abyssisolibacter fermentans. Next base: position 268,604 of record NZ_LOHE01000090.1, on the reverse strand, counting down.
TTTTTGGCCCAAAACTTTATGATAGGAGAAATTACAATGAATACAATACTAACAGTAAATAAAATGACATGAGCATCCTGTGCTAAGAGAATAGAGGATGCTCTATTAAAAAAAGATGGTGTTATAAAAGCAGATGTCAATTTATTATCTAATAGCGTTTCAATAAAACATAATGAAAATGAAATATCAGTAAAAGATATAATCATAACTATAGAAAAAGCAGGTTATAGTGTAGAAAATAAAAAGCTCACCCTATTAATAACTGGTATGAGTTGTGCAGCATGTGTATCAAGAGTTGAAAAGGCTTTAGCAGCTCTTGAGGGAGTAGAAAAAGCTAATGTAAACCTTACACTTAACAAAGCAGTTGTTGTTTATAACCAAGGGGTGCTACGAAAATCTGACATCATTGAAACGGTACGTAATACAGGATATGAAGCCGAAGAGTATAAAGAATTAGAAGTAAATGATATCGAAGAAAATAGAAATAGAGAAATAAAAGAGCTGAGATTTTCATTAATATTATCAGCAGTTTTGAGTTTGCCTTTGTTTTTAGCAATGTTTTTTCACATGGCAAATATAAAAACAATACTAACAAATGGATATTTCCAATTAGCGGCAGCTACGATAGTTCAATTTTTAATAGGTATGAGATTTTATAAAGGGGCATATCACTCGTTAAAAGGTGGAGGAGCAAACATGGATGTTCTAGTAAGTACTGGAACGTCAGCTGCTTATTTTTATAGCATATATAATTTATTCAGAAATGTCCATGAATATTACTTTGAAGCAAGTGCAATAATAATAACTTTAATTCTATTAGGAAAATATATGGAAGCGGTAGCAAAAGGAAAGACGTCTGAGGCTATAAAAAAATTAATGGATTTAAAAGCCAAAACAGCTAAAATAATTAGAGATGACGTAGAGATAGAAATACCGATAGATGAAGTCTCCCAAGGCGACATACTTGTTGTTAGACCCGGTGAAAAAATACCCGTAGACGGCATCATCATACAAGGTACATCATCAATCGATGAATCAATGCTTACAGGAGAAAGCATACCAGTTGATAAAAAGACAGGAGACCAAGTAATTGGTGCTACTATAAACAAATATGGCAGTTTTAAATACAAAGCAACTAAAGTTGGAAAAGATACTGCACTAGCTCAAATAATTAAACTAGTAGAGGATGCTCAAGTATCAAAAGCACCTGTTCAAAGATTAGCTGATAAAATTGCAGGAGTATTTGTTCCAACAGTAGTAGCAATTTCAATAATAACATTTGTAGCAACATTTTTGTATACAGGTGATTTTTCAATAGCTTTAATAAATTCAGTAGCCGTTTTAGTAATAGCATGTCCTTGTGCATTAGGCTTAGCTACACCAACAGCTATAATGGTTGGTACAGGTAAAGGCGCGGAAAATGGAATATTGATTAAAGGTGGCGAATATCTAGAAAAAGCTCATAAGCTTGAAGTTATAGTATTAGATAAAACGGGTACAATAACTAAAGGCAAACCAGAACTGACAGATATAAAACCTTACAATCGCTCCATAGAAGAATTAATGCAGACAGCAGCACAAGCAGAGATGCTTTCAGAACATCCTTTAAGCAAAGCTGTTTTAAATAAAGCTAAACAGATGAAGCTTGATTTAAAAGAACCAGAAAAATTTGAAGCCATACCGGGTAAAGGTGTTAATTGTATAATTGGAGGTAATAATATCCATATAGGGAATCAAAAACTAATGGATTTTGAAAATATAAATACAAGTGAAATTGAAGGCGATATAAAGCAGTTGCAAAAACAAGGTAAGACTGCAATAATAGTAGCCGAGAATAGAGCAGTTATAGGGATAATAGGTATTGCAGATGTTGTTAAAGAAAGGTCCAAAGAAGCAATAAATAAATTATTAAAAATGAACATAGATGTCTATATGATTACTGGTGATAACGAAAGAACTGCACATTCAATAGCTGAGCAGGTTGGTATAAAAAATGTTATTGCAGATGTTTTGCCTCAAGATAAGTCAAATTACGTTAACGATATAAAAAAAGATGGTAAAGTCATAGGAATGGTTGGAGATGGTATAAATGATGCTCCAGCACTAGCAGTAGCAGATGTAGGATTTGCTATAGGTACAGGTGCAGATGTAGCAGTAGAAGCAGCAGATATAACGCTAATGAGGGGTAATTTAATGGATGTTGTGTTTGCCATAGAGTTAAGTAAAAAGACAATGAGAACAATAAAGCAAAACCTGTTTTGGGCGTTTATATATAATATAGCAGGTATACCATTAGCCGCATTAGGGTATCTTAATCCTATGATAGCAGGAGGTGCAATGGCATTTAGTTCAGTATCTGTAGTAAGTAATTCGTTAAGATTAAAAAGATATAGACTTAGAAAGTGAGTATCGTAAAAAGTATGAATTAACACTAAAAATTAATCATATAATTTTAAATAAATAGATAGCACTTGAAATTAAGCCTTGAATAGAATAAAATAAAAAAGAAGCATTTTAACCCTTCTACTGTCTATGAAGGGTTTTTTAGATAGTATTTTACAAAATGTAAGTTAATGATGACTAGAAGGGAGTGGTGAAAATGGATGAAGGACCTGGTTTGCCGTATTTTATTATTAAAAACTTTATAATCCTAGAAATGGCTGATCTATTTTCATCACACCTAATTTTGGAGACTTTAGCAATTTAATCTTTAAAATTCATATAATGTTTTTATGTATAAGATGGGTTAATGTAGAGTCTTTATTATAGTGTCTTGATAAATAAAAGCCTTAGGAAATAATGCAAGAGGTGATATAGATGCTTAATATTTACAAGACGTTAGAAGAAAAGCTAGTAGAAATAAACGAATTTGAAGAAAAGTGCTGGATTAACCTAACAAATCCAACGACAAAAGAAATAGAAAAAGTTGCTACTGAACTGAACGTAGACATTGACTTTTTAAAAGCACCACTAGATGATGAAGAAAGCTCAAGGATTGAAATAGAGAATGATCAAATATTCATTCTAGTTGATATACCTGTAGCTGAAAAAGAAGAAGGTTCTTATGTATATTACACGCTTCCATTAGGTATTATTTTAGTAGGTAAATATATAATAACTATATGTTTAAAAGAAAATTATATTATCGAGCAATTTATAGATAATAAAATTAAGTCATTTTATACTTATAAAAGGAATAGATTTCTTTTACAACTTTTATTTAGAATATCATCTAGGTATCTTATATATTTAAAACAAGTAGACAAAATGAGCAGCAATATACAAAGAAAATTACACAAATCAATGAAGAATAAAGAACTTATACAATTATTAGATTTAGAAAAAAGCTTGGTTTATTTCTCAACATCATTAAAAGCAAATGAAATAGTTTTGGAAAAAATACTTAAATTAGAGGTAGTCAAACTTTACCCTGATGATCAAGATTTGTTAGAAGATGTTATTATTGAAAATAAACAGGCTATTGAAATGGCGACAATATATAGTAATATATTAAGTGGTATGATGGATGCTTTCGCATCTGTAATATCAAACAACTTAAATATTGTAATGAAAATTCTTACATCAATAACCATAATAATGGCTATACCAACAATGTTTGCAAGTTTTTTTGGAATGAATGTAAGCTTGCCAATGCAAAATTCACCGTACGCCTTTATTGCAATAGTAGGAACATCTATAGTATTTTGTTTGATAACTTATGTGTTTTTATTAAAAAAGAATATGTTTTAATACATTATAAAACAGATAAAGTGCAAGAAAATCTTGTGTTCTATCTGTTTTTTTTATATACAAAACTATAAATCATTTCAAAAATAAATAGTGAAGTTTTTAGCCTAATGCTAATATTTGAGCTAGGATAATACCAATGGAGTTTTTATAGTATACAGTCCTAATATATTTCACGTAAAAGGCTATATTTACATAATATATTATATGTAGTTTTAATGCCCTCAAATATATTAACCCAGATTATTCGTAGAAAATTAAATATTCTGCTCACCTTCTGTTTAAAGAATGACGAGCGTACCAACTCGGTATGCTTTCGAATCAACTGAAATTTTCTAATAAGAACTATACAGTATATTATTTGGGAGTTATATGAATAATCAGTGATTAATATTTTCTTTATAAGATTTTTACACACATTGGGAGATGCAATAAACACTAAAGTACTTAATTTTGTGAATAAGCAAATTATATATAGTGTTAAAAGATTGGCAGTATAAGCCGAAACTATAGAATTATATTGATATGTATTGTAAATAAAAAGTCTATTTCGAATAAACTTATTTGAGGTAACATGTTAGGGGGAAATAGGTTGTCTTTTGATAATGAAATATATTTAAGAATTTTTGATATAAATACAAATAAAATATTAAGAAACCAGTTGAGTTTAATTATAGAATCAGTATTGGCTATTCAAGCAGACATAAGCTTTGGTTTTGATTTTTTGAAACTACAAGCGATAATTTCACGAACTAATTTATTAAGGAAGTCACAACTATATGGTGGTAAATGTTGTGAAAAGCATAGAAATTGTGATTTGTGCAACAGTGGACATTGTATAGATTTAATAACGCATGATGAGATGAAAGTATTATGGCAAGACAATTACGAAGACAATTTAAATCTAATAAAAAAAGCAATAAAAGAGACAGATGGATTAATAATAACATATGAAAATAATCTCATTGATGCAAGGTTCAGCTATACTTGCGGCGGAGGAACAGAAAACTCAGAAAATATAATTCATAGTAAAGTTATTTATCTAAGGAGAGTTTTGTGTAATTATTGCCAAAAATCACCTGAATGGAAAAAGATAAAGGAGCTAAGTATAGATGAAATAGAACAGAAACTAGGTATTAAATTTCCTACAATAGATACAGGTAAGAATAGTTCAAGTATCAAAGGTTTTATAGAAAATATAGAGAGAGATGAAACAGGCAGGGTTTCCAGTTTGAAAATAGGAGGAAAAAACTTTACTGGTTTAGAAGCAGTAAAATTGCTAGGACTGGAATCTACTCGATTTAATATATCTCCTGTATCAATAAGGTTTATTACAAGAGGAAAAGGGGATGGATTAGGATTATGTCAATGGGGAGCAAAAGAGATGCTTCAAAATGGGTCTACAATTGAAGAAGTTATTGAGTATTATTATACCGGTACAAAAGTTACAAAAGCTATAAAGCCAAGTATAAAAAAACCATTGTTAAATAAAAAAATAATGCTTGACGCTGGCCATGGTGGTCATGATTCAGAAGATGCTATAGCGTTTAATGGTATAAGAGAAAAGGATTTAGTATTGTATATAACAAAAATTTTAAAAACAATGTTAGAAGACTTAGGGGTTACCGTATATATGACTAGAGAAGCAGATGAGTTTAAATCTTTAAAAAAGAGAGCCGATATGTGTAATGATATAAGGCCAGATTTTTTTATAAGCTTTCATATGAATTATTTTAAAAATAAAAATCTTCATGGATGTGAAATATATCACTATAGAGACGATGAAGAAAGTCATATAATAGGCAAAATAATTTTGAATAAACTAAATGAAACTTTAGGTATAGTAAAAAGAGGAGTAAAAAATGCCGATTTTTATCTTTTACGTGAAATAGGCGTTAGTTCACTTCATATAGAGGTTGAATATTTATCCAATGACAAAGAAGCTATTAAATTAAGTTCAAAAAAATATCTAGAAGATATTTCAAAAGTAATATCCGATTCGATAATTGAATATTTTTTGTATTAAATTATAAATCAAGAGAATAATAAGATTATAAGAGTAAAAGTATAATATTTTAAAAATATCCGCCATATATTGAAAAATAGTATTTGACAATACATGCAATATAATAGTATAATAAATATTTATAGTTGACAATTGCCTACAGATGTGGTATCATAAATATAATGGATTATGTATGTTGAACTGAAAGAAGGTGATTGTTTGGCTCATAGAGAAAACCTGGCAAGAAGAAGCAGTTTAGATCAGATTAGAGAAAATGTCAAAGGTTATATAGGGGAAAAAGTTAGACTTAAAGCAAATAAGGGCAGAAAACGAACTACAGTTAGAGAAGGCGTATTAGAAAATGCATATCCAAGTATATTTGTTGTGAAAATTAATGGTGGATATAACTCTATAAGAAGAGTATCATATAGTTATTCTGATATTTTGACTGAAACAGTAGAAGTGGTAATTTGTAAAGAAGAAAAAAAGATACAAATATGCTAAAATGTTAGCCGCCCAATAGGCGGTTTTCGTTTTGCATAATTTTTTTGTATAAAATAATATTGTATAGCTAAAAATGTTGTAGTTAATCTATATTTATACATTTTTAGCCTACATAAAAAACTTAATGATTTATTAATATTAATTATAAGCTAAACTTTGCTATAATAAGGGTAGCAGATATTTTTACAAAAGGGGATGAATTTTTTGAAAAAGCTAAGTTTACTTCTTATACTAGTTTTAATATTATGTGTAGGATGTAGTGAAAAAACAAAACCAGTTAGTCAAACTGGAGATGAACAGACAAAAGATAATAGTGTAGTAAATGAAGAAAGTACTGATTTAGAATCAGAAACAGAATCAAAACCAGAAACACCAGAATCGGAAACAAATGAAATTAAAGAATACTATGGACAAGCTCTTAGTTCTTCTAAAAAAAATGGTTCAGTTAAAATATATGAAAAACCTGATAGTAAGAGCAAGGTTATTGGAACGCTTAAAGATTTAGAGATGATTAAATTACTAGAATCAGTTCCGTATGGATGGTTCAAAGTTGAAACAGATGATAGCAAAATAGGATATATGGATGCGAGATTAGTTAGAACAAAAGAAATACCTCCTCATGAGTATAGTGAAAAGGCAGAAGGATACAATTTGGTTTTTACTCATAGCGATCAAAAACTAAAAATCTATAAAGACGGAGAATTAGTTAAAGAAAGCTTAGGTTCAAGTGGATTATGGGATCACTTCACACCTAAAGGAGTATTTGAATTAGAGAAGAAAAGAAGAGGAAAATGGGCTTATATACCAAGATTTGAAATGGGATTTAAATATTGGGTTGGATTTAAAGGTGTATATCTATTCCACTCAGTACCATATGATGAGAAAAAACAGTTATTAGAAGATGAAGCGAAAAAAATTGGACAACCAGCGAGTCATGGGTGTATAAGATTACCAGTTGAAATGGCAAAATATATTTACGAAAATGTACCAGCAGGTTCTAAAGTTTTAATATACTAATAAAAGCTGTCTTGAAATGATTTGAAAAAACATTTCAAGACAGCTTTTTAAAATACAATTCTCAGTATTATATCACCATCTGTTGATAAGATAAAGTGATTAAAACGATGTCGCACCAAAAACATTAATAATTATAAATAATAAAACAATTCCGCGAAGAAGTGAAATTAAAGGACTAATACCAAAACCAGCAGGTATAAAGTCGCATATTATAGCTACAAACACAGTAGTTATTGCATATGGCGATTGTGTTTTAACATGTGCTATATGGTCACAAGTACTCGCCACAAAGGATATTGTAGTAGTATCAGATACAGGAGAACAATGATCTTCAAAAACAGCACCCGATAAAACAGCTTCAACTACAGGAATTAGCATGTCAATGCCACCTATATTAACAGCAAGAGCTATAATAATAGTAATTGATCCCCATGAAGAACCAGTAGTAACTCTTTCGGTGATATAACAAATTTACAATATATCAAAGATATATTGTTAAATTTAATAATTATTTGGACATTTTAACATAAATTCATGCATATATAATAAATATAGGTCTGTATATATAGATAAGGAGTGAACTCCTACTTTCATTTAATGAAGAGGAGTCTTATAAATTGATAAGGAGGGTGAATATGTCTGTAGAATTAATTAAAGATTTACTGAAAATAGAACAAACCGTAGGAAAAGAACAAATACAAGCGTTAGTAGAGGGAGAAATACTTTGTCCAGATACAAAGCCACAAATAGATAAAATTTTAAATTTAGATGGTAAAGCGGAGATCACAGAGATAAAAATAATAAAGGATAAATTATTAGTAAGTGGAGAAATTAAATTTGATTTGTTATACAGATCAATGGAAGAAGAACAGCCTATTAACAACATAAAGGCAAAAACTAATTTTAATGAAGAAATAGATATTTCAGGAGCAGATGATATGATGATACCTGAAGTTGATGTCGAAATAGAGCACTTAGAATATAATAAAAACGATGAACATAAGGTAGATGTAAAAGCTGTATTAACACTAGATAGTAAGGTAAAGTCACAGAATACCATAGAAGTAATTAAAAACATAAGTGGCTCACAAGATTTACAGGTCAGAAAAGAAAATATAAAATACAATGATGTAATTGGAAATAGTAGTAACAAAGCATTGGTAAAAGAAGCATTTGAAATTAAAGAAGGAATGCCTGATATTATAGATATTTTAAGAGTAAATGCAAGAGCTTATGAGAGGGAAACAAAAGTTGTTGATGGGAAAGTTATAATAGGTGGAGTAGTTGACGTATCAATAATTTATTATGGCGGAAATGAAAACATTAATAATATTCAAAGAGAAATTGCATTTACACATTTTGCTGAAATAACAGGAGCAGTAAAAGATATGGATTCAAGTATTAATTTAAAAATTTTACAGCCAACAACCAAAGTTAATGAGGATATTGGAGGCAACAAGAGAATTATTGATTTTGAAGCATTTGTAGATGTTTCATGTGAAGTATTTGAACAAAAAGAAAAAGAAGTAGCAATAGATACATACTCTGTGAAAAAAGCTTATAATTTAGAAAAACAAGATGTCGATTTAATAGAATGTTTAGGACATAGTAAAACTAAAGAAGTCTTTAAAGGAAATATCAAAGTTGTGGATGAAGCAGATATAATAAAGTATATATATAATATAAATGCTAAACCAATGCTAACAGACCAGCGGACAATTGAAAACAAAGTTATAATAGAGGGTGTTATAGAACTTACAATGTTGTATTTAGAAGAAGATAGTAATGAAATTAAAAATTCAACCGCAGATTTACCATTTAAATCTTATGTTGATATAGATGGAGCACAAGAAGGTACTATTGCAGAAATAAAAGTAGAATTAGACAATGTTAAATACAGCAAGACAAATTCTAGAGAAGTAGAAGTAGAAATGTCATTAAAGAACAGTATAAAGGTTAATAGAATCAGAAGTATTAGTTTGGTAACAAATATGGAAGAATTAGATGAAGATATTGATTTGCTAAAGCAGCCTAGTTTAACAGTTTATATGGTACAGCCAAATGAGACAATATGGGATATAGCTAAAAAATTTAGAACTACTATTGATGATTTAGTATTAACAAATGACATAATTTCACTAGATAATATAATGCCAGGTGAAAAAATTATTATTCAGAAAAAGATATACACAATATAATTTTCTGTAAATGATACAATAAAATACTAAAAATTAACTGTCTTTAAATGATTATAAAAATCATTAAAGACAGTTTTTGTTAGCAGTGAAACCAAAAAAATTTGGATTGAACCCTAGTAAGAAACTGAGTAGGAGAGAAAACAGTTTGATTATGAAATATTAAAAGATTGAAAGCCTAATTTTAGTAAAAAAGTTTTTGCTTTATACTATCTAAATGTTATATAATTAATAAAACATGATAATGATTATCCTTGATATGGATTATATAAGATAGTATAGTATTATATACCTAACGAAATCTAGTTTTTATATATGTTGTTATTATAAACACTTAAATGGAGTTGATTTTATGAACAGTCTACTTTTAAAAGCATATGCAAAAATAAATCTTTCATTAGATGTTATATCGAAAAGAGAAGATGGATATCATAACTTAAAAATGATTATGCAGCAAATAGATATATATGACAAAGTAACATTAATTGAAGAAGGAAACACAGCCCAAATAGAATGTAACTGTTCAAAAGTACCTACAGATGCAAGTAATTTAGCTTATAAAGCATGGAATATTATGTGTACAAAGTATAATATACAAAAGGGAGTACGGGTGATAATAGAAAAAAACATACCTATAGCCGCAGGTTTAGCGGGCGGAAGCTCAGATGCAGCAGCTGTATTGATTGGTTTAAATAAGCTATGGAATCTGAAATTGACAAAAACGGAATTGATGGAAATAGGAGTTTTAATAGGAGCCGATGTACCGTATTGTATTTGTGGAGGCACTGCTTTAGCTCAAGGGATAGGAAATGAGATTACTGAGTTAAAATCATTTAAAAATAGACTAGTATTAATTGCAAAACCAGATATTGATGTATCTACAGCATATGTATATAATAATCTTCAATTAAGTAATGTAAATGATCATCCAAACATAGATAAAATAGTTGAAAGTATAGAAAAAAATGATTTGTATACTTTATCAAAAAACATGGGGAATGTTTTAGAAACAGTTACAATAAAAAAATATGATATAATAAAAACAATAAAGGAAAAAATGATAAATAATGGGTCAATAGGAAGTCTTATGAGTGGAAGTGGACCAACAGTGTTCGGATTATTTGATAATGAAGAAGATTTGGAAAATTGCTATTGTGAAATTAAAAAATTTATTCCATTTGTAAAAAAAACAAAATCAATTTAAGAAATAAAATCTGATTGGAGGATGGTTACGGTGAATGAACTGGAAGGGTTAAATTTAAATAATTATAAGCCTTTGAGAGAAATAGTTTTTAATCACCTGAGAGAAGCTATTATTGGGGGAGTATTAAAACCAGGACAAAGACTTATGGAAATACAGTTAGCAGAGAAGCTGGGAGTTAGTAGAACACCAGTAAGAGAGGCTATTAGAAAACTAGAATTAGAAGGTTTAGTTGTAATGGTAGCTAGAAAAGGAGCATATGTTGCAGATGTATCGTTAAATGATGTAATTAATATATTTGAAGTTAGAATGGCACTAGAGGGATTAGCTTCATACTTAGCAACACAGAGAATGAGTGAGCGAGAATTAATGCTTTTACAAGCAAAACATTCTGAATTTGAAAGTTGTTTTTATAAAAAAGATGTAGATTTGAAGCTTCAAAAGGATATCGAATTTCATGATATTATTTATAAAGCGACTAGAAATAGTAGGTTAATTAATATGCTTGATAATCTTAGAGAACAAGTAGGAAGATATAGAAAAACATATATGAATAGTTATGACTTAGCTCATAAAGTAGGGGTAGAGCATGAGAGGATTCTTAATGCGATAGTCAATAGAGACTGTGAAAAAGCAAGAGAATATGCACAACAACATATAGAATCATTAAAAAATAACATCATAAAACAATCAAAAAATACAATTGGTGAATAAAATAAATGGCTAAAAGCCGTTTTTTTTATTGGTGTGAGTTGCTTACTCCTATTTTATTATCATCTGATTTTTCGACGATTATTCCGATATTGAAGACAATTTAATCTATCTATGGTAAAATTCTTGGTAGAGAAACAAAGCATTAATTTTTATAAATAATCTAGGATTATATATAAATTATTAAATAGAGGTGCAGCGTGGGAAATACAAAAGTAAACCTAAAAAATAAGTCAAAAATTATTAAAAGTATTATATTGGTATTATTTATAATATATGTACTGATTCTTATATATCAAGTATTCATACGAGCATATGGAACTTATGATAGAGTCCAAGTTTCAAGTATAAGTTATAATTTATATCCATTAAAGACTATAATTAATTATATTAAGTATTATGAGAGAGTAAATTTTACAGTATGGTTTTTTAATATTTTTGGAAATATAATAGCTTTTATGCCATTAGGATTTTTCTTACCATTAATATTTAAAAGATTATCTAAATTTAGATATACGTTGATAATTGGAGTGGTTTCCAGTCTACTAATTGAAATATTACAGATAGTTTTTGCAGTAGGATGTTTTGATATAGATGATATTATACTAAACTCAACAGGTATAATTTTAGGATATATGATATATATAGTTTTTAGAAAATATTTCTTATGTAAAATATGAAAGGAGTGGGCAAAATGTATGATTATGTGATTGTCGGAGGTGGGCCTGCTGGAGCAACTTTAGGAAGATTGATTAATAAAAAATACAAGGTTTTAATATTGGAAAAGAGAACATTTGAAGATAAATTTGAATCCCCAAGTCAGAAATGTTGTGGAGGTTTACTAGCTCCAGATGCACAAAAAATGCTTGCAAAATTTGGTCTTGGTATTCCTAATTCGGTTCTTCAAAGCCCACAATTGTTTGCCGTTCGAACTATTGATATAAATAATTCTGTAGAAAAGTATTATCAAAGGCATTATATTAATATTGATAGGCAAAAATTTGATAGATGGTTGTTATCGTTAGTTAGTTCAAATGTAGAAATTAAAACCGGATGTATATTTAAAAAATATGAAAAAAAAGATAATGAATTAGTAATAAATTATACTCAGGATGGTAAATCATACAGTCTTAGAACTAAATATCTCATTGGTGCTGACGGAGCTAACTCTATGATAAGAAGAAAAGCGTTTAAATATAAACCAATGCCACAAAAATATATTTCTATACAAGATTGGTTTGCTACAAATGATGAACATTCGTATTATGGTGCAATATTTGATGAAGAAATAACAGACTTTTACTCTTGGATAATACCAAAGCAAGAGTATTTAATAATCGGATCCGCACTAAAAGACGATAGTAAAGCAATACAAAAGTTTGAATTATTGAAACAAAAATTGATTAAATATGGATTTAATCTTGAAAACAAAGTAAAAAGAAATGGTGCATTTATAATGAGACCTAAAAAATTAAATCAGATATGCTTAGGAGAGGAAAATATTATATTGGTAGGTGAGGCAGCGGGATTCATTAGTCCTAGTTCAGCAGAAGGTATAAGTTATGCATTTAGAAGTGCAATGGAATTAGCACAAGCCATAGAATTAAGGGCAGAAAACGTACTAAGTAATTATGAAAAGAGAGCTAATTTACTTAAAATGAATATAATATGTAAAAATCTCAAAAGTCCTGCTATGTATCAATCTACTATTAGGAAAACAATTATGAAATCAGGTATTATGAGTATAAAATTGCATAAATAATTTATTAAAAACCATGATTAAACAGCATTTGATTAATCATGGTTTTTTTAGTATTTTAAACCTATATTATTCAATTGCTTTTAACTTTGCCATAAGAGAAATCTCAAAATTTATATTATGACAGGCACCTATTCTAAAGTTTACATGATTCTCTTACTTATGAATAGAGAGCAGAAATCTATGATTTCTTGTGAATTCACTTACCTCTATGAATGGGTAAGAGATAGATATAACTATAGTAATACTAAATGATAGGATTTAGATCTTTATCGAGCCAACGTGCTTTTTTATCAATATCCCTTAAGAATATTTTTCCTTCATCTTCATCATATTTATTTTGATGAAATTTGAAAATAAATTTATTATCCGTTACGCCAAGGATTTCGATTTTACCTCGTGGATGAGACATCGCAAATCTAAAACCTTTACTGATACCATTTAAATAATGCTTTGTTTCTTGTATGATTTTGATACCTTCATAAATTGGTAACTGGAAATTATTCTTTACGCCTTTTACAGGACGACATTGGAATACATAATAAGGATGAACCCCAAATTTTGGAAGATTATTCAAAAGCTTTGACAAAGTCAAAGGATTATCATTGACACCCTTGAGTAGGACTGTTTGATTTCTAATGTTAAGACCGGCATTAAGGAGAGCTTGGCTACTTTTGTAGGCCTCATTTGTTAATTCTTTAGGATGGTTAAATTGTGTTACTATGATAATTTTCTTTTTCGTATTATAATGCTTCAGTATATTTAATAACTCATTGTCATTATAAATTCTTTCTGGAAAAACAACAGGTATTCGAGTTCCAAATCTTATAAAATCAAGGTGATCTATTTCAGTTAGCTCTTTAAGATAATTTTCTATCATATCATTTGAAAGAGTAAAGGCATCACCACCTGTTATAAGAACGTTGTTTATTTCTTTATGTTTTTTGATGTAGGAAGTAGATTCATCTAAGCGACTTAGAATTTCATCAGATGAGTAACCAACCATTCTCTTTCTAAAACAGTACCGGCAATACATAAAGCAAATATTGGTAGAAAGTACAAGTGCTGTTGCTTTATATTTATGTTGAAGACCGGGCATTTTAGTGTTTGTAGATTCTCCACTTGTATCATAGTCTCCCTCTTTATCAAGTTCCTTGATAGATGGAATTGAAAGTTTTCTAATAGGGTCGTTTGGATCATCCCAATCAATAAGATCATAGTAATATTTTGTAATCCTCATAGGGTGCCTTTTAGAGATTTCTATTAATTCCTGTCTTTCTGTATTTGAAAGATGAATATTTTGAGCCAATTCATCAATCGATACAATGCTTTTAGCAAGATTTTTTTTCCATTTTGTCACTAGCATCACTCCTCAGTACTATTTTTAGGTTAAAACCTTTAGATATTCTATTTTTTTGTATTTTAATACATTTCCTCAAAAATATTTTTGAAAATTACTTTAAATTTTCATAATAGATTTTTTATAAGAAGAATTTTATTGAAATATTAAAGAATGGTAAATTGATTAAAAATGACTAATCATTGAGATGTTATTCTACTTAAACAATTCTTAAAGTTAAATAAATAGAAAATATCCTTGGTTAAATACACTTTACTATATTAGTATATCACATTAGAGAGAAAATATAAAATATAGATAAAAATATAACTTAAATACAAAATATTGGTTTTAAATCAATCATTAGATCATTAGCATTATGACTAGAAAATGTGTATAACTATAATATCTATAGCAAATAATAGAAATATGTTTACGAGTGAGTTTTAACAAAGTGTAGGTGATATAATGGAAGAATTTTTAAAGCAAATAAATAATTTGACGAATATCTATTTTGTCATATTAATAGTTTTCATAGGCGTATTTACATATTTTGGAGATGCAAAGAGATTTGAAAGATTGGGGTTAAAAAAAGAAACTAAAATAGCTAAAGGAATCGGATTGACTTACATGATATTAGGACCGGTATTATATGGTTTGTCTAAAATAGCAAAATAGACAGGATAAAGGAGTTTATATATGAAGTTTTTGAATAGGAAAGATGATGATCAAAATAAAAAAGAAATTAAAATACCAATTGAAGCTGATATAGAAAAAAATCTATCCAACATAAAAGAAATACTTAAAGATTGTGATGATGTAATATATAGAGAATTTAAAATAGGTCAAGAACAGAATCATAAGTTATCAGTTATTTTCACTGATGGACTTGCCAATAAAGATCAGGTAAGTAATTTTGTGCTGGAATCACTTATGCAGCAAGCTAGACTTACAAAGCCGAACGTAGATGACAATAAATTTGATCTCTATGATTTAGCAGTAAAAGGTAATATAGCAATGACTGAAATTAATGAGATAGAAGATTTGCAAGAAGCAATAGATAATATTTTAATTGGAGAAACTGTACTATTGCTAGATGGATACAAGAAAGCGGTAGTTATAGGTACTAGAGGTTGGCCAATAAGAGGGATATCAGAACCAGAAACTGAGACAGTAATAAGAGGACCCAGAGATGGTTTTGTAGAGACAGGTAAAGTCAATACATCTTTAATTAGGAGAAGAATCAGAGACCCTAAACTTAAGCTGAAATATATCCAAATAGGTAAAAGGTCAAAGACAGACATAGCTATTATGTATATAGAAGATATATGCAATAATGAACTATTAAAAGAAGTAAACGATAGGCTTAAAAGCATTGATATAGATGCTATAATAGACAGCTCATATATAGAACAGCTAATTCAAGATGATTGGATTTCTCCATTTCCTCAAATTGAAAATACAGAGCGTCCAGATGCAGTATCAGCAGCTTTGTACGAAGGTAGAGTAGCAATAGTAGTTGATAATACACCATTTGCCTTGCTAGTACCTGCAACGCTAGATATAATGCTGCAATCTTCTGAAGACTACTATGATAGATGGACAGTAGCGTCATTTATAAGATTAATAAGATATATAGCGTTAGTACTTACATTAATTCTTCCAGCATTATACATAGCAATTACATCATATCATCCTGGTATGTTACCAACAGGACTAGCGTTATATGTTGCTGCTACAAGAATGGGAGTTCCTTTTCCAGCTTTTATAGAAGCATTTATGATGGAGATAACATTAGAGTTGTTAAGAGAATCAGGAACAAGAATAGCAGGTCCTATAGGAACTACAATAGGAATTGTAGGAGGACTTGTAATTGGTCAGGCTTCAGTTGAGGCAGGAATAGTAAGTCCCCTAATGGTTATTATAGTAGCTTTAACAACAATTTCATCATTTGTCTTACCAAATTACAGCTTTTCATCCGCAATTAGACTTGCAAGATTCTTTATGATGATAGTAGCAGCAGCTTTAGGCTTATATGGAATAATGTTAGCATTAATAATATTGGGTACCCATTTAGCAGATTTAAAAAGCTTTGGAACTCCATATCTGTCTCCATACTCTAGTATATTAGATTATAGACAAGATATAGAAGATAGTTATGTTAAATATCCATTAAAATTGATGAAAAAAAGACCTGTATTTCTAGAGGTCAAAAACAAGGTTAGGATGAGGGAAAATAAAAAAGACAATCAAAGAGGTGAAAAAAATGATAGCTAATAATAGAAAAATAACAAAATCACAAAATGCAGCAATGATAATATCTACAGTTATAGGCGTTGGGATTCTTTCACTACCTAGTAATTTAGCAGAAATCGTAGGTGCTGACGGATGGGTAACATTACTTATAACGGGATTAGCGACTATAATAGTTTTGTTTGTTATGACAAAGCTTGTATTATTATATAAGGATTATACATTGGTAGAAATGGGAAGAGAATTAGTAGGTAGATTTCTAGGTGATATAGTATCATTAGTATATCTTACATATACAATAGCATTCATATCTGTTGTAGTAAGGGTATTTGCTGAAGTTGTAAAAATGTTTCTCTTAAATAATACACCCTTAGAAGTAATAATAATCACTATGCTTTTGACAACAGCATATCTTACAAGAAAAGGTATAGAATGCATAGCTAGAATAATTCAAGTTATCATACCCTTGGTTATCATACCAATATTTGTATTATGGATATCTCTATTTCCTGACCTAGATATTAGCAATATTTTACCAGTATTTCAAGTGGATTTCATGACCATAATTAAAGGCGTTCCTTCAACATTCTTTAGTTTTGTCGGATTTGAAATAATATATTTTACAACTATATACGTAAAGAATCCAGAGGGTAGTGTTAAGCACAACTTAATTGCATTATTAAGCATACTAGGAATTTATATTTTAGCATTTTTGGTTAGTATTTTTAGATTTGGAAAAGAAGAAACCATTCACTTAATATGGCCTACTTTATCACTAATGAAAACGATAAATCTTCCTGGAGCATTTATTGAAAATGTAGAAGGGGTGGTAATGGCATTTTGGGTTTTAATGGTATTAGGCTCATTAGTAACACAATTTTATTGTGGAGCACAAGTGCTGTCAAGAGTTACAGGTTCAAAAGAGTTTGATTTTTTTGTTTTACCGATGATTTTATTTATATATTTTATAGCATTATTACCTGATAATATAGCAGAAGTATATGATTATATAAAATTAATAGATAAATACTTATCTTTTTTTCTTTTAATAGTAGTTCCATTCTTATATTATGGGATAGCATTAATTAAGAAAAAGAAAAAAGGAAGTGCTGAAAGTGAATAAGAGAAATTACTGTGTACTCTTTTTTTTGATACTAACAAGCCTATTTCTAGTAGGTTGCTGGGATAAAATAGAAATAAATGAAAGGGCTTTTGTTTCAGTAATAGGAATAGATAAATATACTGACAATGAAAGTGAAATATCTACTGAGCCAAATAAATTTGAGGTTACATATGTCTATCCGAATTTAAAGGCAATAGGGAAAAAAGGCCAAGGAACACCGATATTTACAATAAGCGATGTTGGAGATAATATGTTTGAAGTATCAAAAAAGCTGACAACTACATCTAATAAAACTATATTCTTAGCACATACAAAAGCAATAGTATTAGGAGAAGAATTAGTCAGACAGCCAGTTGTACTACAAAAAATACTTGATGGTATGTCAAGAGATCCGGACATAGGAAGAAAAGCTAACGTTCTAGTAGCTCAGGGAAAGGCTAAAGATTTACTACAGGTAGAGGCTGAAGTTGAACCTATGCTAGGAGTGTATATATCAGAGCTTTTAAAAGCCAAAGAAAGAGGAGGAAGATTTTTCCCAATAACAATAGGAGATTTATTGCAAAAACTACATAATAACGGAACAGCCATAATGCCTTTTGTTAGGCCTTATAAAAACAAATTTAAAATTGACGGCTCGGCAGTACTCAGAGAATATAGATTTATAGGATATTTAGATAATTTTGAAAATGAGAATTTAATGATCTTATTAAATGAATTAAAATTAGATGAAATAAGCTTTAACTATAATGGTATAAATGTACCTTATATTATAACCAATTCAAAGTGTAGCAAAAGCGTGGAGAAAAACAAAGAGGATTTAACAATTAAATTTGATGTAAATATAGAAGGTTATATTGAGCAGTATAAGTTAGAAACAGAAGAAAAGATGCTGCAATCAGATTTAGTCAAAGATATGGAAAAAGAAGTTGAATTAGAAATAAAAGAACAATTATTAAAAATAATAAAGAAAATCCAAAAAGATTATAATGCAGATATTTTAGGGATAGGAGAATATTTGAGTAAATACGAACCTGAAATTTGGGAGGATTATAAAAAAGATTGGGATAAAAAGTTTCGAAATATAATGTTAAAAGTTGAAGTAGACGTTAAAATAAGAAGGATTGGGATGATTAAGTAGTTTTGAACGGTTATATGAGAATTCTTATGTGCAACTATACTAAAAAATACATACAATTTGTTGTATGTATTTTTTAGTTAGAGTTTTAGTGAAATTGCTTACTTATATTTTACAATTCATTATGTTATTTGCAATATTATCTAAGCTAAGGAAATAGATTTACCTTTTGAATATATTCTATAGGCTTTCCATCAAAAGTGGTATACATTATAGGTTTGTCAAATTTTTCGTAGTAACACATAGCATCTTTACCAATAATCTTCCATTCATTATTTTCCTTTGAAAAATAATATTTTTTTGAAAGATGTTGAATTGGTAAGTTCTTGTTTCTAGGTATTATTTTTACTTTAGTAAAAACAATCTTCATATTATTTTTATCATTATAAACTTTAGAAATCTGAATTTCTGCATCATATCTTATGGCATCTTTAGTTGCTTGCTTTTGAGCTTTGATATAATTCTCTTTATTAATGTCTATAATAGGATGAGTTCTTTTAATATGTTCATCTTCTGTGTAGTATTTACTATTATAAATATCTTCAATTTCACTCATATAATCATCATAGCTAATTTGAAAATTTGCAAATTTTTTATCTAGTACTTCAGCTTTAATTATAGATTCTTCAATTTTTTTATCTGTACTATTACATCCGATTAAACATGAAGATATTGTTACTATTAAAACAATATTAATTATTATTTTATTTACAGTAAACACCTCACTTTACATAAATTTAATTAACCATATTATATTCCTTGGGACGATAAATAGCAACGATTAAATAAACAAATATTACCTTGGAAATATTTCAAATGTAAGTTTAATAATTGTACTTTTTGTTAATACTTTAAGTAAAGAAAGAATTATGGTACAGATACAATATTAATATATTGGGGTGATTAGATGAAAAAATCAAAGAAGATAGTATTTTTTACAAGAATAACAGCAATTATAATATGTTTAACTTTTTTAATAGCAGTTTTTTTTAAAGATAACAACACTAATACAGCTATGGCAGAAAATACTTATAAGGAAAAACTTATTCGTTTTCATGTAATAGCTAACAGTGATTCTGAGTATGATCAGGCATTGAAATTAAAGGTTAGAGATAGTGTTCTAAAAAAAATAGGCTCTAAAATAGAAAATGTAACAGACATAGAAGAATCAAGAAATATCATTAGAGAAAATATAGATTATATACAAGAAATTGCAGATGCTGTTATTTTAGAAAATACAAGAGACTATAAATCAAAAGTGTATTTGCAAAAATGCCATTTCCCAACAAAAAAATATGGAAATATAGTTTTACCAGCTGGAGAGTACGAAGCAGTAAGAATAGTATTAGGAAATGGTAAGGGTAAAAATTGGTGGTGTGTCATGTTTCCACCCTTATGCTATATAGACGTTAGTAATGGTTTGACAGATAAGAGATCAGAAGCAGAGCTTAAGAGCATTTTAACACAAGAAGAGTACAATATGATAGTTAAATCAGAAAATTATGTTCAATCAGAAGTTAAACTGAAATCAAAAGTTGTAGAAATATTAGAAGAAACAAAAATTAAATTAGCAAATGTGTTGGTAGGGGCTAGAGCTAAAAAATAGGAGGTTATCTCAAAATGGCAAATTTCTGAGATGAGTAACGAACAGAAATCTATGATTTCTAGTGAGTTGCTTACTCCTAGGAATGTAATGAGTAGGAGTTTCAGCAATATTAAAAAAATAGCCTTGAACTTTGCTCATTTTGAAATAACCCAAAAGGGCGACTCAAAAAAATATTTTGAGTTAGTCCTTTTTTTGTTATATAAATCACATTATTGAATAAATGATAGCCTTTTTACAGAAAATAATGAATAGATAATAGATCATTATATAAGGAGGCTAAATTAGATGAAAAAATTATTGCTAATAACAAGTCTGGCGGTAATAGTTGTTTTATCAGGGACAATAATATATATGCAAAATCAAGATTCAGTCAGTGCGTCACAGATACACCTTGCAAGAGCTATGTCGTCTAGAAACTTGTATTGGGGAGCAAGAGGTGATGATGTAAGAGAAGTTCAAACAAAACTGAAAAAGTGGAAATACCTAGATGGTGCGGCAGATGGGATATACGGAGAAGATACCTATAGGGCAATAATAAACTTTCAAAAGAAAAATGGGTTATTAGCTGATGGAATAGTAGGACCAAAAACTTATGCAGCACTTGGTATAAATATAAAGAAACCATCAGGCAGTAGTGTAAATAATAATGATAATATTTATATGCTTGCAAGAGCTATTCATGGAGAAGCAAGAGGCGAATCATACATAGGAAAAGTAGCAGTAGCAGCAGTAATATTAAATAGAGTAGAACACCCGTCATTTCCAAATACCATAGCTAGTGTAATATATCAACCAGGAGCTTTTACAGCAGTATACGATGGCCAGATAAATTTATCACCTGATCAGGAATCAATAAAAGCTGCTGAAGACGCAATGAATGGATGGGATCCTACTTATGGATGTAGATACTATTGGAATCCAGCAACTGCAACAAGTTCATGGATATGGTCAAGAGAAGTAGTCGTAAAAATCGGTAAACATTGGTTTGGTAACTAGAAAGGATGATGGTTATGAAAAAAAGAAGATATGGTACATTGTCTATGATACTAAGCTTAGCTTTAGTTGTAGCCATAGGATGGGGATATACGCAGTACAGACAAAAGATTATTTACAAAAGAAGCTTAAATAGCCAGTACCAAAGATATTTTTATGACATGAAGGATAACATAGAAACAGTACAAACATCATTAGAAAAAGCACTATTATCCGAATCAAGAGAGAGAAACATACTACTATTATCCCAGATTTATCAGCAAGCATATTTTGCACAAGATAGATTAACACAATTACCATTGATGCATAAAGAATTAGCAAATACAGAAAAATTCTTAAATCATGTAGCTGATTATAGCTATGCATTAATACAAGATCACTTAGATGAAAAAGAACTAGACAACAAACAAAGGCAAACCTTATTTAAACTACAAGATTATATGAGTACCTTATCTGCAGAAATGGAACAAACTTTTGCAAAGGTAGTAAATGGAGAAATAGATATGCAGTCAGTGCAATATAATGATAAAGAAATAAAAGAATCAAATAAAGTAATGTTTGATACAGGGATTACAAAATATGAAGAAGAACAAATGACCCAGTATCCAGAACTAATATATGATGGACCATTTTCAGATCAAGTACTAAATATAAAACCTAGAGGATTAGGAGAAGGAACAGTAGATCAAAAAAAAGCAGAAGATATAGCGAGAAAGTTTTTAGAATTCAAAGGCGTAAAAAGTATAGAAGCACTAGAAATGGGAGAAAAATTGAAAACAATCAGCATACCAGCTTATACCTTTGCCGTCAAAATGAAAGATGATACTACAGCGTATATAGGAGTCAGCAGAACAGGCGGTAAAATTATATGGATGGAGCATAGTAAAGAAATTAAAGAGCGAACCTTATCATCAGAAGATGCGGGTAAAAAGGCAGTAGAGTTCTTGAACAATATAGGTTATAGTAGCATGGAGCCTAATTATTCACAAGAGTATGATGGCTTTATCTTATTTAACTATGCATATAAAGAAAATGATATCACAGTATATTCTGATTTGATAAAAGTTAAGGTTGCACTAGATACAGGAGAGATTATAGGAATAGATGCATCAAATTACCTAAAAAGTCATCATGAACGAAGCATACCACCTCCAACATTGACACAAGAACAGGCTAGAGAAAAAGTGAGATACAATTTTGATATATCTAGCGTAAGATTAGCAATAATACCAGATAGAGGGCAAAAAGATGTTTTATGTTATGAATTCAAAGGGAAATATAAAGGCTTTGATTTTATAGTATATATAAATGCAGAAACTGGAAGAGAACAAAAAATATTAAAGATTATAATGGGCAAGAATGGTATATTGATGATATAGAATAAGAGAAGCTGTTTTAAACAAAAAGTGATCTTTAGTTAAAAACAGCTTCTTTTTAATTTTATACAAGCAAAAACTATAAATGATCCCTGATTATTCATATAACTTTGAATAATATGATGTATAGTTCTGAATTATGAGCAGAGAACCTAAATTTTAATTTAGGGTGAATCGCTTATTCAGACGAAGTAATAAGTCTGAGGTACATCTAAATTTGAATTCGAAGGTATACCGAGTTGGTATGTCGAGAATTTAATGGACTTCTTATAACAACGAAGGCAATTACGTAATAATTG
This sequence comes from Abyssisolibacter fermentans, assembly GCF_001559865.1. Classification (NCBI taxonomy): domain Bacteria; kingdom Bacillati; phylum Bacillota; class Clostridia; order Eubacteriales; family Clostridiaceae; genus Abyssisolibacter; species Abyssisolibacter fermentans. The sequence goes on along the minus strand of NZ_LOHE01000090.1, from coordinate 245,341 downwards.
CAACACACCGTTTCAACAAGGCGCAAGATTGCGCACCACCTGTTAAATATAATTTATACCCGCTACCTATAGAGGTGAGGGCATCTTGCGCCTTGTTATAATCATAAGGAATACTTATTAATGAATCTCCTATTCCGTTCCTTCATAGGAGTAAGCGGCGATATGTAACTCCTACTCATTTTTCCTAGGAGTAAGCGATTCACATAAAATCAGAGATTTTAGTTCACTGCTCATAATATTCTATGAATAATCTGAGATATGTAATATAATTAATATGGAATTATAAAATATTAAATATAGATCTATTAGAAGCACTAATGAAAGGAAGATAATATGAAGGATGTAAAAGTAAAGATAGTAGGAAAACAAACTGGCTTACAAGGAGAAGAAAATACAATAGAATTAATAACAGAAGGCAAATTTTATAAAAAAAATGATATATATTATGTAGTTTATGATGAATCGGAAATATCTGGAATGCAAGGTTCAACAACAACTCTAAAAATACAAGAACATAAAGTACAAATGAGAAGATTCGGAACAAATAGCTCAAAACTAATATTTGAAAAAGGAAAAAAACATGTAACAGATTACATCACAGCATATGGAGAAATGACGATGGAAGTTCTAACAAACAAGCTTAACATGGATATTAGTGATAATGGCAAAGGTAAAATCGAGATGAGTTATAGGTTAAACATATCCAAGATAGCAGAGAGTGCAAATACATTATCAATTGAAATAATGTAAGAGGATATATAAATGAACAAAATATATACAGAATTACAAAATGAGATGAAAAATATACTCAATGTAGACGAAGAAGTTGACATTTCAGTACCTAAATCAAAAGAATTTGGACATTTAACAAGTAACATTGCATTAAAATTCTCAAAAAAGCTAAATAGAACACCTAGAGAAGTATACCAAATAATAAAAGGTCAAATTTCATATACTTCACTAAATATAAAAAGGATAGATTTTATAGAACCCGGATTTATAAATTTCATTCTTACAGACAAATGGTTTGAAATATATGGTAGAGAATTGATTGAAAATAGTATATTAATTCATAAAATAAGCATAGAAAATTGTTTATTTAAATATATCGACAAAGCAAAAAATAACATGTATAATAGAGCTTATTTAATAACGGAGCAGATGAATAATATTATAGAAATAATAAATAAAAAACAAAATGGTAATAAGGATGTCAAAATTATAAATGTGAGTAGAAAACAAAACAAAGACAAGACCAATATAGTAGTTAAGCCATTTCAACAAGACGAAGAATGTTTTGTAAATTTAAGTGTAGAAAATATGTTTTTTTATTCATGTAGCAAAAATAGATCAACACTTGTAAACATATCATTAGACAAAGCATTTACAAATAGCTTAAATAATCCATATAACTATGTGACATACCCATATTTAAGAGCTAATAATATAATAAAATTACTTAAAAACGAAGGATATAACTATAATAATATAAATGCAGAATATTTATTTGATGATAATAAAGCAAGAGAGTTATTCCTCAAATATTTAACAATAGGAGACGTTATAACAGAAGCAGTAAAATACTATGAACCTTATAAACTTCTAGCATTTCTAAAAGAATTAAGCGATATATTTTATGAGTATAATAATAAATTATTGATTAGAAAAATGAACAAAAATAGAATAGAAGTTAATCTATTCATACTAAAAATATACACAGAAGTTGTAGAAAAAATAATGAATTTGCTAAAAATATGATAAGATAATAAATATAACAAGGCGTAAGATATCTCCACCCTTGTTGAAACGGTGTGTTGCAATTACTACGTAATTGCTTCTGTTGTTATAAAAAATTATTAAACTAATATTTAGCGTTATGAGTGCTAAATATTGGGCACATGTGCCGAATATTAAGCAAAGGAGGCTCGATATGAAGGACCTTTTCTTTAGAGAAAATATTTTTGAAATATTAGACTACATGGATGAGGGAATTCACATTATAGACAACAAAGGGAAAAGTGTATATTACAATAAAGCGGCTCAAAGATTGGATGGAATAAACAAAGATGATGTGAAAGGTAAGCATATATTAGATATTTATCCTTCCCTATCGGATGAAACCAGCACACTACTTAAGGTTATCAATACAAGAGAACCTGTTTTTAATGTTGAGCAAACGTTTATCAATTATAAAGGGGATAAGATAACAACAATAAACTCCTCTGTACCAATAATAGCAAATAATAAAATAAAAGGTGCGCTAGAGATATCAAAAGATATTACACGTGTTAGAGAATTATCAGAAAAAATAGTAGATTTGCAAAAAGAATTATTAAAAAACGACGATAATAAAAGTGTTGATACTTGTGATGGATTCAAATGTACATTTATGGATATAATTGGGCAAAATAAGACAATAAAAGAACTAAAATCACTAGCATTAAAAGCAGCAAAGACAGATTCACCCATATTAATATACGGCGAAACAGGAACAGGAAAAGAACTGTTTGTACAAGCAATACATAATACAGGCAAGAGAAAAAGCAAGCCTTTTGTGGCACAAAACTGTGCAGCATTACCAAGTAATCTACTGGAGAGCATATTGTTTGGAACAGTAAAAGGAAGTTTTACAGGAGCAGTAGACAGACCAGGTTTGTTTGAGCTTGCTAATACAGGCACAATATTCTTAGATGAAATAAACTCTATGCCGTTAGAATTGCAAGCAAAGCTTTTAAGAGTTATACAGAATAAAACAATAAGAAGGCTTGGATCACTGAAAACAACAAAGGTTGATGTAAGAATAATAAGTGCGGTAAATATACTGCCTAGCAAGGCAATAACAGAAAATACACTCAGAAATGATTTATATTACAGACTTAGTGTTATTAACTTAAATATACCTCCATTAAGAGAAAGAAAAGATGATATACCAATGTTAGTCAATTATTTTATAAACAAAACTAACGTTGAATACAACAAGAAAACGAAAGGTGTATCAAAAGAAGTAATGGAGATTTTTATGCAGCATAAATGGCCAGGAAATGTCAGAGAACTAGAACATATAATAGAAGCGGCAATATCAATTAATGATATAGAAGAAATAGGGATAGAGCATTTACCAAAGAAATTTAACAGCTCAAGCTTCAGTAGATTTGACCAAAATAAAATACCTTCATTGACAAGTGCAGTAAGAGAATTAGAAGAAAGCATAATCTTGCAAGCACTTAATGAATCAGATTGGAATATATCAAAAACAGCAAAATTAATAGAAATACCTAGACAAACACTTCAATACAAAATAGCTAAGTATAATATAAGAAAATAAGAAACATGCCTAATATTGGGCATGTTTTTATTTTAAAAATAATAAGAAAATAGCTTAAGTATGAATAATTAGCGGGAGGGCAAAATAATTATTATATGGCATAGATTTTGCAACAATTTATGATATATGTAAATTATAGTGTGAATAAGGGGGTTATAATAATGAAAAAAGGATGTCCTTACGGGACTCATAGAGTGATTGAACCAAAGGGTAAATTACCACAACCAGCAACAAAAATAGACAATAATATGGAGATATACGACAATGAAATACTAATAGATGTTAAAACATTAAACATCGATTCAGCAAGTTTTACACAAATCAAAAATGAAGCAAATGGTGACATAGAAAAAATTAAAGAAATAATGTTAAGAATAGTATCTGAAAGAGGAAAACATCAAAATCCTGTAACAGGTTCAGGCGGAATGCTTATAGGAACAATAGAAAAAATAGGTCCTGCGCTTGAAGGCAAAACAGACCTAAAAGTTGGCGATAAGATAGCTACATTAGTATCACTTTCTTTGACTCCTTTAAGAATTGATGAAATATTAGAAGTAAGAAAAGACATTGATCAAGTTGATATCAAAGGTAAAGCAATATTATTTGAAAGTGGTATTTATGCAGTTATTCCAAACGATATACCTGAAAACTTAGCATTATCAGTACTAGACGTAGCAGGAGCACCTGCACAAACAGCAAAGCTTGTTGGACCTGGAGATACAGTATTAGTTATTGGGGGAACTGGTAAATCAGGTATGCTTTGTCTTTACGAAGCTAAAAAGAGAGTTGGAGTTACAGGAAAAGTTATATGCTTAGGTCATAGTGAAAAAAGTCTTGAAAGAGTTAAAAAAGTAAACTTAGCTGATGTTTATATCAAAGCAGATGCAACTAATGCAGTAGAAGTTCTAAAAAAAGTAGAAGAAGTTACAGATGGTAAGATGGCAGACATAACAATTAACAATGTAAATATACAAAATACAGAGATGTCAAGCATATTAGCAACTAAAGATGATGGTCTAATATATTTCTTTAGTATGGCAACCAGCTTTACAAAAGCAGCATTAGGAGCAGAAGGAGTAGGTAGAGACACTACTATGATTATAGGAAACGGTTATACAAAAGGTCATGCAGAAATAGCATTACAGATAATGAGAGAAAGTGAAGAATTGAGAAAATTGTACGAAGAGTTATATGCTTAAGCTTTAAATGGGGGATAGGGAGGTTTTGTATAAATGAGGTCATATAAAGATATAGAGCTTTGGAAAGATGTAACTGACGAGCAGTGGAATGACTGGAAATGGCAAGTCAGAAATAGAATCGACACTGTAGAAGATCTAAAGCAAATCATCAATGTATCACCTGAAGAAGAACAAAACATAAAAGAAGTACTAAAAAAATTCAGAATGGGTATAACACCATATTATGCATTATTGATGGACAAAGAAAATCGTAATTGTCCTATTAGAATGCAAGCAGTACCAACGTTAGGCGAGGTGCATATTAGTAGTTCTGATATGCTAGATCCGTTACATGAAGATACAGATTCACCTGTTCCAGGTTTAACACACAGGTATCCTGATAGAGTACTATTTTTAATAACAGATCAGTGTTCTATGTACTGTAGACATTGCACAAGAAGAAGATTTGCAGGACATAACGACCAGGAGTCACCATTAGATAGAGTAGACAAAGCGATAGAATATATCAGAAACACACCAGAAGTTAGAGATGTATTATTATCCGGGGGGGATTGTTTACTAGTATCTGATGATAGATTAGAATATATTATCAAGAAGCTTAGAGAAATACCTCATGTAGAAATAATAAGATTAGGAAGTCGTACTCCTGTAGTATTACCTCAAAGAATAACAGACGACTTAGTTAATATGCTGAAAAAATATCATCCAATATGGTTAAATACACACTTTAATCATCCTAAAGAAATAACAAAAGAAAGTATGGAAGCTTGTAGAAAGCTTGCAGATGCTGGTATACCATTAGGTAATCAATCAGTATTGCTTAGAGGTATAAATGACAGTGTAAATGTTATGAGAAGATTAGTTCAAGAGTTAGTGAAAATTAGAGTAAGACCATACTATATATATCAATGTGACTTATCAATGGGAATAGAACATTTTAGAACTTCAGTATCCAAAGGTCTAGAAATAATGGAAGGATTAAGAGGACATACATCAGGCTTTGCAGTACCAACATTCGTAGTAGATGCTCCTGGAGGAGGAGGTAAGATACCAGTTATGCCTAATTATATAGTTTCTATGTCTAGGAATAGAGTCATACTTAGAAACTTCGAAGGAGTTATAACAACTTATGATGAGCCACAATATATAGAAGGACCTGAAAACTTAGATACAATAGAGAGTGAAGCAAATCATATATATACTGGAGTAGCAGGTTTAATGCATAGTAAAGACATATCATTAGAGCCTACAAAATTATTAAGAAATGATAGAGCCGAGAGAAGACATCTATTAGAAGAAAAGAAAAAATAAAATGTCATTATTTGATATAATACAAAAAGCTGGCAAGATAGTTTCAATAGTTGGTATGTCTAAAAATGCAGGTAAAACAGTAGTATTAAATAGACTAATACAGGACAGCTTAGAAACTGATATAGTGTTAGGAATAACATCAACTGGCAGAGATGGAGAAGAAGAAGATGTAGTGACTAATACTAAGAAACCATTAATATTTGTACCAAAAGGCACGATTATAACTACAACAGATCATGTTTTTGATACAGGAGACGCAAAATTAGAAATAATTTATACAACAGATTATACAACTCCAATGGGGTATGTAATTATAGCAAGAGTTATAGAAGAGGGAAATATACAAATAGCGGGGCCTCAAACTAACGCGCAGCTGAAAACGATTTCAGAGCTGATGCTAAAGTTTGGAGCTCAGCTGGTTTTAGTAGATGGCTCAATCAATCGAATAGCTTCAGCTTCAGTAGATGTTTCTGAAGCTGCAATATTAGCATCAGGTGCTGTCTTGAGTAGAAGTATGGATAGAGTAATAACAGAAACAGTTCATACAGTTAACTTAATGCAGTTAGATGAGGTAGATAGTAAAATAAAGAGTTTAATAGAATCTGATAACAATAAGATTACATTTATAGACAAGGATTTAAAAATAAATCATTTAAACATAAAAACAGCTATAAATTGCGGGAATACAATAGCATCAAATATAAAAAATAATACATTATACGTGATATTACCAGGAAGTCTAACAAACAAAACAGCTGCTGATATTATAGAAAATACAAAAAACAAGGATGTAATAGTAGTAGTAAAAGATGGTACAAAGATATTTGTAGATGCTAATAAATGGATGCAGTTGAGAAGAAAAGGTCTTAAAGTAAAAGTATTAAATAAGATTAATGTTAAAGCAGTAACATTAAATCCATATTCACCAAAAGGATATTACTTTAATCCTAAGGAGTTTTTATCAAAGATGAGAGCGAGGATTAAAGACATTCCCGTAATAGATGTTATTATAGAAGAAATGTCACAGCAAAGTTGTGGTGGTGAAGTAAATTGAATGATTTTATCAATAATAAGGCAAAAGAGCAGTTAGATTTTGATTATATACTTGGGAAAATAGAAGTTTTAACTCCATATGGTTTAGATAAAAAAAACAATTTAAAACCGTATCTTTGCGGTAGTGAAGATAAACTAAAAGAAGAATTTGAGATATTAGAGATTGTAGTGAATCAAATAAGAAAAAACCAAAAAGCATTTATTAGGATAAAATCAAGTTTGGCTCATACAAAAGATATCAGAGGTTCATTAGAAAGAGCAAAAAATAAAAATATTCTAACTATAGTAGAGTTGTTTGAAATTAAATTTTATATATTTATACTAAAAGAACTTGAAATTAAATTAAAAAACTTAGAATGTAAGCTTCCTGAAAGCATTAGCTTAAAGCAAATACATGAACTGGAAAATCTTTTAGATCCAAAGAAAAACGGCATAAAAACATTTTTTATATATGATGAGTACTCAAAAGAATTAGAAGACATAAGAAAACAGAAAAGAGAACTTGCATCAGCTATAAAAAAAGAAAACAATAAAATAAAAACTGTCATAAAACAAAACTTAAAATTAAATGTACGAACAAATGGAGAGATAACAGTACCAAAAGACGACTTAGAGCTGTTGGAAAAAGTGAAAAAAAGCGGTCTTCTTGAATATTCATCAGAAACCTACATAAGTTTCAAATATAAAATAAAGATGAGTGAAGAGGTAGAAGATTGTTTAAAAGAAATGGATACTTTAAAAGCTAAAGAAGAAGAAGAAGAGCTAAAGGTAAGAAAACAGATATCAAATAGAATAGCTGAGTTAGGGGATAAACTGAACGATAGCTTTGAAAAAATAGCAAATCTTGATTTTATTATAGCCAAAGCATTTATGGCAATAAAAACAGACAGCATAAAGCCGATAATAGAAAATACACATATGATTAGAATACAGCAAGGTAGGCATCTTAAGGTATCAGAAGAATTAAGTAGTAAAGGACATGAATACATGCCTATTAGTGTAGATATAGATAAAGGAGTAACCTGTATAACAGGTGCAAACATGGGGGGAAAAACTATATCTATAAAATTAATAGGGATGCTTTGTTTAATGACACAGTATGGACTATTTGTTCCATGTAAGTACATGAAAACTTCATTACATGATTTCATATTCATATCAATAGGAGATATGCAGTCAATAGGAATGGGTTTAAGTACATTTGGGGGAGAAATACATGGAATAAATGAAGCTATTAAGAAAAGTGATAAAAGGGGTTTGATATTAATAGATGAACTTGCCAGTGGAACTAACCCTTCAGAAGGGTACGCTTTATCAAAGGCGTTAGTTAAATACTTACTAAATAAAACAAGCATAAGTATTATAACAACACATTTTGATAATGTTGCAAACATTAGTAAAGTTAAACATTTGCAAGTGATAGGGCTTGAAAATATTGACTATGAAAAACTAAAGACTGTCATAGCAGTAGGCTCAGAAGGCATTGAGTCAGTGAGACTGTTGATGGACTACAGATTAAAAGAAGTAACAAATACTGAGCAAGTTCCAAGAGATGCTATAAATATAGCAAGATTAATGGGGATGGAAGAAAGTATAGTATCGGATGCAGAGGAAATAATGAGAGAAAAATATTAACAAAGGAGGTTGGAATATGAGCAAACTAAATTTAAATTCGGATATTATAGATAGTGCCAGAAATGCCGCCAGAAATATAGCCGAAGAAATGCAGGAATTTATAGATATGCATACAACAGTTTCAGTAGAGAGAACGGTAGCAAGGCTGTTAGGCATAGACGGAGTAGATGATATAGAAAGACCTCTTCCTAATGTTGTAGTAGACAACATAAAAGAAGATGGAGGATTATCACTGGGAACAGCATATTGGATAGGCAATGCAATGGTTAACACAAGTTTATCGCCACAGGAGATTGCAGTAAAAGTAAGTCAAAATGAACTTGATTTGATGAAATTAGATATAGCACCTGAAGAAGAAATAAAAGAAAAAATATATGAAATAGCTAAATCTACAGTAGATAAGATAAAAAATATGAGGCAAACAAGAGATAATTATTTAGAGCAGTTAGGAGAAGGACCAAAGCCATATTTGTATGTAATAGTAGCAACAGGTAATATATATGAAGATATAGTTCAAGCAAAGGCAGCTGCAAGACAGGGGGCAGATGTCATAGCAGTAATAAGAACAACAGCACAGAGTTTACTGGATTATGTTCCTTATGGAGCAACAACAGAGGGCTTTGGTGGAACTTATGCAACACAAGAGAACTTTAAATTGATGAGACGAGCACTAGATGAGGTTGGGCAGGAAGTAGGAAGATATATAAGATTGTGCAATTACTGCTCAGGCTTATGTATGCCGGAAATAGCAGCAATGGGAGCATTAGAAAGATTAGATGTGATGCTTAATGATGCATTATATGGAATATTATTTAGAGATATTAACATGCAAAGAACATTAGTTGACCAGTATTTTTCAAGGATAATAAACGGCTATGCTGGAGTAATAATAAACACAGGAGAAGACAATTATCTCACTACCTCAGATGCAGTAGAAGAAGCACATACAGTATTAGCATCACAACTTATGAATGAACAATTTGCACTAATGGCAGGAATACCAGAAGAACAGATGGGACTAGGTCATGCATTTGAAATGAATCCTAACATAGAAAACGGATTTCTTTTAGAACTGGCTCAAGCACAAATGGCAAGAGAGATTTTTCCAAAAGCACCGCTTAAATATATGCCTCCAACTAAATTTATGACAGGCAATATATTTAAAGGTCATATACAAGATGCACTATTTAACTTGATATCAATATGGACTAATCAAGGAATTCAATTATTGGGAATGATGACAGAAGCAATTCATACTCCGCACTTACATGATAGAAAGCTCGCTATAGAAAATGCAAAATATATATTCAACAATGCTAGAAACTTAGGTGATGAAATAGAGTTCAAAGAGGGCGGAATAATACAGACAAGAGCGCAGCAAGTACTAAAAAAAGCAGAAGAATTATTAATAGAAATAGAAAATGAAGGATTATTTTCCACAATAGAAAAAGGTAAATTTGCATCAGTTAAAAGACCAAGAGATGGCGGTAAAGGTTTAGACGGAGTAGTGGAAAAAGACAATAAGTATTACAACCCGTTTGTAGAGTTAATGTTAGGAGGTGATAGGTAATGTCAGAAGTTCAAAAAGTTGATTTAACAAAAGTTAAACCTTATGGAGATACATTAAATGATGGTATGGTTCAAACTTCATTTACATTGCCTATTCCCTATGGTGATGAAGCAAAAGAGACTGCAAGAATACTCGCAAGAAAAATGGGCTTAGAAGATCCTGAAGTAGTTCATTATGAAGACGTAGGAGGATATACATTTTTTGTAGTATATGGACATTGTGTTCACACAGTTGATTATACAAAAATAGAAGTTCCAAAAGTAGAAGTTAAAACAATGGATAAATATGCAGTTGAAGATTATATAAAAAGTAATATAAAGAGAGAGATAACCATAGTAGGAGCTTGTACAGGAACAGATGCACATACAGTAGGAATTGATGCAATCATGAACATGAAAGGATATGCAGGTCATTATGGGCTAGAGAGATATAAGATGGTAAATGCAATAAACATGGGTAGTCAAGTTCCGAACGAGGAGTTAGTAGCTAAAGCAATAGAAACAAATGCAGATGCAATACTAGTTTCTCAGATAGTAACACAGAAAAATGTTCATATACCTAATTTGACAGAGTTAGTTGAAATAATGGAAGCAGAAGGAATAAGAGACAAAATAGTTCTTTGCTGTGGCGGACCAAGATTATCTCATGAACTAGCAAAAGAATTAGGTTATGACGCAGGCTTTACAACAGGAAGCTTTGCAGATGATGTAGCAACATTTATAGTATCAGAAATAGTAAAAAGAGATTTAATATAGTAAGTAACTCGCGTGAATTTAGAGATGTTAAACAAAAAAACAGCAAGCACAAAGCTTGCTGTTATCTTTATATATATTTGGAAGGAGATTTATACGATAATTCTTCATTATAATATTATCATTTATGAAAAACTATTAAGGAGTTTATATCAACAGTGAGTATATATATTTACTCCTTCTGTTGAAATCAATTATGTAGTCGGATTAAAAGCATTAATAGCTTTTTTTCATGTTTATAGTAAGACATCTACTAATATAAACAGCTACATTACCTCTAGTAGACATAATACTTGGACTGGTTTCATTATCAGAAATATTTAAGTTTAGTGACCTATCCATATAATTTTCAGGCCATGTCTTATTTACATCCAAAGTATCATCATATCCAAGAAGTCTTATCAAAACAGTTAAAACTTCTGCATTAGAAATTTGATTGTCAGGTTTAAAGCTTCCGTCAGGATAACCATTAATCAAACCTATCTCAGAGGCTGTATTAATATAATTTTTTGCCCAATGAGAATCTGCATCATTGAATGCATTATCTGTGTTATTAAAGTTCTCATTATCTTTGCAAATAAGCCTTACTGCAAGAGTAGTGAATTCAGCTCTGGTAATATTATTGTCCAGCTTAAGGCTGCCATCTTCATAACCTTTGTATATTCCTAAAAGCTTTAGCTTATTACCTGCTTCTACTTCTTCATTTGTAGCTTGTGCATTTATTATTGTATTTGAAGTTAGAATTAAAACCATGAATATTACTAAAAATATTCTTTTTTTCAAAACTGATTCACCTCCGACTAACTCTATTATATCAGAACTTTAGCAACATGTATGTTTCAGTTTTATTACAGATAAATAAAGCAGATTACACAATATGTCATTAGAAATACTCATGTAAAAGATTCAAAATAGAAGGGAAAATGCCTTGTATGGCGAAATATTTAAGAATACGACCATTTTTAGTCATAATCTGAAAAAAAGCTATATCAAACCATGTAATATAATAGAAACAATATATGTAATAATATAGTAATAAAGATTTTATAAAAACATGCCGATATTATAAATAAGGTAGTTTGAGCAGAGAATTAAAAACTCTGATTTTATGAGAGTTGCTTGCTCCTAGGAACGAAATAAGTAAGTGTTTCACTTGGCAATGTAACAATTTATTAACATAAAACAACTGTAATCAAAATGTAACAATAAACTATACAGTACATAACATCAATGAATAACAAGTAAGGGGAGGAAACTATGAAAAAAAGCTGGCTAAAGAAAGGATTGAGTATTTTAACAGTATTTATGATGCTAATAGGGCTCATGCCACAAAGCACAATAAAAGTATATGCAGCATCGCCAGTAATAAACAAAATCGAAATAGTAAAAACTTACAAAGGCGGATTTGAAACACCAACAGTATTTTATCTTACATTACTGGGAAAAGACCTAGATAATGTTTCTGTAAAAATGCAAAATAACGAAGGGGAATTAGTTAATTTATACCCAAATTCTCCTGGTAATACATCAGTACAATATACAATTGATCCTTCAGATATGGGTTCAATGTTTTTGATTAATGGAGTTCAATACGATATACACGAAAATGATATGCCGGAAATAAGAGGCGTAGATCCTAAACTAGTTAAAAAAAATAACAATATTAAAATAGAAGGAATAAATTTTGATAAGATTGGTACAACAGAAACACCAAAACAAACAATATCAGTAAAATATACAAATGCATTAACTCACAAAGACATATCAACTGAGCTTAGTGGAGCAGCAGGAAGTGGTATTGCTGATGTAACAGTAGACTTAGGGCTCGGACTTCAAGACATAAGAGTAGATAAAGAATATGTAAAAGATGGCATAGACGTAAGTTTGTCATATAGATATACAGATGCCTTTCGTATATATGATGACATAGCGGTAAATCCTGATAATATAACGATATTCCCGAATAAAGGAAAAATAGGAACACAAGTAACAATAAATACAACAGATACATTTAATGAGGATTATTCAATATTCTTCATGAAGGATATAACAGACCCATTTAAGTATGGATATATGGGAAGAGAATATTTTAAAAGTGTAGATGCAAAGACAATAAAAATAAAAGTTCCGGACATGCTTGACTCAGGAGAAACATACAAAGTAATATTGACTAACAAAATTTCTTATACAGGTTCAAACAACAATGATGACTTAACAAAATATGTAATAAAACAAAAAGAGATAGGAAACTTTGTAGTAGTAGATGCAAAAATAGCCCCACAAATACAGTTTGTTCAGCCATCATCAGGACCTGATTCAGGTTCTTATGTAAATATTATTGGTAAATATTTAGAAGAATTAAATATAGAAGGACTAACAGTAAGTGGTTCGGGCAATTTAGAATATGACAGCGTAGCAGTGGATGATGAAAAATTAAAGATTACATATAATGCTAATGACATCCAATATAATAAAAAAGATGTAAAGAGTATAGAGAGAAAGCTATTAGTTACAATAGGTAGAAACGCATTATTTTTGCAAGCAGATATTGACAAAAATGAATTTAATTCAGGTGCAGATGGCTTTGATAAACTGTATGTTAAGACAAAACCAATATCAGCTGATGAATTAAAAGACCCTGTAAAAGATGTAGTCATTGAAATTACTACAACTCTAGAACTTGAATCAGGTGGTAAAGTAGTTATCACAGAAACAGCAGTTAAAGAAGATGCATATACTTTTGAAGCTAGTTTTGTTGAACCAGAAATAGAAATGGTAACTCCAAACAAAATTCAAGTAGTTGGAGATAATCCATACTCAATAAAAGAAGATACTGTCATATGCATACAAGGTAAAAATTTTAAAGTCTATAGTTATACAGATACAACGACAGGGGATCCTGAAGTAAAGGTTAATTATCCAATAGTGGTGTTGGGAGTTAATGGAACAACAGTAAATGACGGAGAAATATACTTAAAAAGACAAGGAAGCGAAGATATAGTTGTCGACAGTGTTGGTAATCCAATTCCTGGAGCAACCTTTGAGGTTTTAGATGATCTTGGTAATAAAGTAGACGGGGTAGCAGGAAATGAAACAGGATCAATAATAGTTGTAAAAATACCGTCAGGAATACAGTTAAAACAAGGGCTTATAGGTGTAAAATCAGCAGTTGCAATAGCAAACCCAATAAAAGGCACAGAAAACAATGGTCCAATGGTTTCTGAAAACAACGAAAGAACTGGAATAACATTTGTCAAAACAGCAGATAGTCCTGAAATTATAGATGTCAAACCAAACATAGTAACAATAAATGGTGGAGAAAAAATAGTAGTAATAGGAACAAATTTTCAAGATGGTGTTAAAGTATTCATAGATGGTAAAGAAGTAAATGGAGTAATAAGAGATACAGACCCTATAACAACAGAAGGTACGCTTACATTTAATGCACCAAGCGGAAGAGAAGGAATTACCATCTTGCAGGTTATGAACTTAGATGGAGGTTCAGACAGTGCAGAGTTTGTATATGTTAAATCCAGCAATCAAGATCCTGAAATTGACACGATAGGACCAAACAAGGGCTCAAAAGGAACGTTAGTAGTTGTAAAAGGGACAAACTTTTTTAGACCTGATTTAACAGTAGCAGACATATCAGGTATGGGTATATATAACCTGTTAGGTACAAGAGTTTTACTGGATAACAAAGATGTAAACACATATAACGGGAATCCCGAAGTACCTGAAAAACCAATATCATACACATTACCTGAATTAAATGATGAAAAACTTTTACAAATAAAAGACAATGAATTAAATATTTCAAAATACTATGAATATGCAACAGTTTCAGAGACAGCATCACCTGATAATATTTATTCGGTTACAATAGATTCGGATAAAAATGCTGTATTATCAAGAAATGGCACATATTACACAATTTCAGTAGATGAAGATGGTAATTATACATGTATAAAAGACGGTTCAATAGATGTAAGCGTAACAGTAAATGATAATAACATAACAGTTGATTCAGTAAGTCTAGAGGCGAAGTTTGATTATGAATTATTATCAATAAAAAAACTTGAAAATGGATCTAAAAAAATACAGGTTGCAGATTATTACGATAGTATATTTTTCTATGATAGCTTGCACAATAAATACTTAAAAATGTTTGTGGATCAAAGAGGCAATATTAAAATAAGTAATGGGAATGATTTAGAATATAATATAAAAATAGACTCAGATGAATTAGTAGCTATAAAAAATACCACTAAATATACTTATGAAATAAGTGCAGATAGAACGCAAGTTGTAATAGATAAAGACAATACAAATGTAAAATTAGATATAGTAACGCCATATTATGTTGATGCAAATAATATTATAACAGGACATAGAACAAGAGTAATAAATAAAAACGAAATATGGTTTAAGGTACCAGCATTAGACATACAAAAATGGTACGACGTTACAGTCAAAAACCCAGATACAAAAAGCGATACAAAATATGACGAAGATGGATTTCTATATTTTAAAAGTCCTCAGTCAAATCCGGAAATAATAAGCATAGTTCCGAAACAAGGCACAACAGAGGGTGGCACACCAATTAAAATAACAGGAGATCAGTTCCAAAGCACTGGTTCTGTATATATAGGAGGAATCAAAGTACCAGATAAAGACGTTACAATAAGCAATAATATGAAGGAACTGACAGTTATAGTGCCTAAGTATCCGGGCAATGTTGATGAAGACTTTATAACAGACAGAAAAACAGTGCCTGTAGTTATAGTAAATGAAGATGGAGGTAAAGCTGTAAAAGATGATGGATTCACATATATTATAGCAAACAGTACGCCAAGAATAGATGAAATTTATCCAGTTGAAGGTAGTGCAGCAGGAGGGGAAATAGTAGATATATTTGGATATGATTTTAGATTCTATGAGCCTTATAAGGGAGAGATAGGAGAATCTGATTTTGAATTTGATGATTTAGACGAAGATACACATTGGGACAATATGAGTACACAAGCAGATGTGGATTCAAAATATAAAAAAGACTTAATACATGATAAATATGATTATTATTATGATTCACCAGTATTACCAACAGTATATTTTGGTAACTTAGAAGCAAAAATAGTTGTTTTTAACTCAGCAACAGGTTATATACAAGTAATAGCACCGCCATATCCAAAAGCAGGAACAGTAGATATATGTTTAATAAACAATGATTCAGGAAAGTCAAACACAGTATCATACACATATAGAAAATCAAACCCTAAAATATCTATGATAACACCAAACATGGGTAAAAAAGAAGGGAATGAAACAGTAAATATAATAGGTAGCGGATTCAAAAAAAGTCTTATAGAAATATTTGATGTAGATGAAAACATAATAGATAAAGAAAATATATATTTAGTGAAATTTGGGAATATATCTAATAAAGAACTAGCGAAGGATGAGAACAATTCAGGAAGGATAATAAACGGACGAGCACATGTTGAATTAAAAGGTGGATTGACAGTAGATTATGTATTAGACAGTGCAACAGGCAATATTTTATTAACACCAACAATAAGAGTAAGCGACAAGAATGGGGACAAGACTTATAAACAAACATATATTTATAATGATGAAACTAAGTTCATAGATGTAGCTAAGCTCGAAAATACTGATGGTACATCTTCGAATTACGTTGGTTATGAATATATAAAAGTAGAAGTAGATGATGGCAGAGTATTAGTAAGTAGAGGTTATTCAAAAAGTTCATTTTTAAAATACAATGACCAAATAGAATTAAAGTCACCTAATTACCATACAGTTGAAACAGTTGAGGTAGTAGTAGAAAACCCAGACAGTGTTTCAAATGCTGTTTCTTACACATACAAAAACCCAATAAGCAATCCAACAATAACAGCAATAACAGGAGTACCATTTAAAGACGAAGGTTCAAGACATATAGTACAAGCACCTACAACAGGAGGACAACCATTTAATATAATGGGTACAGATTTTATAAAAGAAGGGATAACAGTTAGGATAGGAGGATATCCATTAAAAGAAGAAGATTTTGAATATATCAATGAAAATAGGATATTAGTAAAACCTCATATAATGAATCCCAACTTAAGCACAGATTTGGATTATTTGATAGAAGTCCAAAATGAAGATGGTGCAAGAGCAACAACAGAAAATATAAACGTATACTATAGGTATTTACAGATTAGTGGTGACAAGCCTGAAATAACAAGCATAGAGCCAGCAAAAGGAAGTGCAGCAGGAGGATATACAGTAACAATAAAAGGGAAGAATTTTGCAGAAAAAGTAAAAGTAATATTTGGTTCTAGTGCAGATGGCTCTGGAGCAGAAGTATTAGAAAGGACTATAAATAAACTAGTCGTAAAAGTACCGCCAAGTGATATCTTGGGTTTAGTGGATGTATATATCGAAAATGTCGATTATAGAACAAGTAATGTAAAAGAAGATGCATTTGAATATATATCGTATCCTACAATAGATGCTAACAGTATAACACCAAGCGAAGTATTTATAACAGGAGGACAGGAAGTAACAATAAAAGGAAGTCAGTTTATGCTAGATGCAGAAGTTTATTTTGGAGAATTAGCGTGTCCTAAAGTAATAATTGTTGATGCAAATACAATAAAAGCAGAAACACCCGTTGCAACAATCAAGGACTTGGGTTACAAGGATGTCAAAATAGTAAATAAAGATGGAGGTATAGCAGTTTTAGAGAATGGAATAAAATATGTGCTTCCAAGACCAAGCGATCCAACAGGATTTGTAGCGATACCTGGAAATGAAAGATCAGTAGTGCTAAAATGGGATGAAACACAAGAAGCTGACAAGTATAAAATATATGGTAAATCAAAAGATAGTAGAGATTATTGCTATATAGGAGAAACAACAAAGCTGGAATATTATATAAAAGATTTAGAGCCAGACACTAAATATTATTTTAAACTATGGTCAGTCAATAAATACGACGAATCAAAAGGATATGCATATGCTAATTGTACAACAAAAGAAGAAGACGAAGATGATGCTGACGACAAATATTTAGATGAAGTACAAGAAAAAACAGAATTATCAGTGAGTCAAAACAGCATATTTATAAAATTACCTGAAAAATACAAGCAAAGCGAATATATAATAGATTTAAGAGATGATATTTACAGTAAAAGCAAAACAGTATCTATAAGTGTACCTATGAAAGCTATAAGTGCAGGTGTAGGCTATGTTTACGTAATAAAAAAAGATTTTAAAGTTTATGTTCCATTAGTGAACTTAAAAGTTAGTGCCTATAAATATCTTGACAAAACAAAAGATACCAACATTATATTAAACATAAATCAAATGGAGTCAAAAGAAAAATCAAGAATAACAAAAGGACTAACAAGAAAACAAAAATCAGTATCAGATTGTTATAACGTGAGTATAGCTATTCAAGAAAGTAAAAACAAAAATGCTTTTAGTCTCCTAGAAGGAATTACATTTAGTATGTTAGTAGATTCAACAAATATCAAAAAAGAAAAACTAAGCATCATGAGCTTTAGCGAAGCGGAAAACAAACTAAAGCCAGAAGTTTATACGGTTTCAAATACAGTTGACTATATAGGTCAAAAGTCTATGTATAACATAAATATAGTTATGAAGGAAGACAAAGAGCTTATAGTAATATATAATAGATAATATCAAAAGGGGTGTTTTTAAAACACCCCTAAATGAACGATATTTGAAAACGCAAAATCTATGAATTTCTCGTTTGTTCACTGAGAAATAAAAATACAATATATAATGGAAAATGAGGTGTTTGCATGAGAAAAAAGAAGGTTTTAATAGCCGTATTATTAATAGTAGTTTTAGCTACGTCAACAGTATTAGCTGAAGCAGGACAAGCTTTTGAAGGTACATCTACATATGACAATTTATATAAAAACATAAACTTCAAAGATGTAAAAAATCATTGGGCAGAAAAATATATAAATACTATGAGTGCTCTGTCTATTATTAAAGGTATGGGCAAACAACATTTCAACCCAAATGAAAAGCTCACTCATGAACAAGCACTGATACTATTAGTTAGGCTTATGGGTTTAGGACAAGAAGCTCAGCAAAAAGGTCAAGACATGGTAACAAATATAGACACAGCAGGATATAACATACTCACAGCATATGATTATTGGATAAAAGGATACATAGACACATCGATAAATAACGGTATAATAACACAAGAAGAAGTTAATCTAATAACTAATATAAATCAGACTACAACCGAAAGAATAAACGACGAAGTAGATTCAAAAATGGCATCATATGAACCAAACTTTAACATAACACAGACTCAGTTAAACAATATAAGAAAACAGTTAAAAGAGAAAATTACAAGAAAATATACTTGGCAAAAGCCTGTCAGTAGAGAAAAAGTAGCTATTTGGACAGCTAGAATAATGAACCTAGAGCCAATAACAGGAAGCGAGCAGCAAAATGTTTATAACTTAAAGGATTGGAAGGATATATCTCCAAGTAACTTATCATTAATAGAAGCAGTTTTGCAAAGTGGAATAATGTCTGGCAATAGTAGAGGAGAATTTAAACCCAAAGCTTCATTAACCAGAGCAGAAATGACAAAAATAATGTATCAGATAGCAAGACCATTATTACAAAAGAATGGTTATAAAATTAATACAGGTATGATAGAAAACATAGAAGAATCCATATTTACAAATAGTGATCCACTAACAGGCAGAACCTATGCAGTAGTAGGAAAAACGATTAGAATAAAAAATGATGTCGGTATTCAAAATATTTATATACAAGAATCAAAAGATGAGATTGGTTCAAAAGGATTTATATTTATAGATGGCAAGCATTTATCAACAATGGATAAATTAAAAAATGGCGATTATATAAGGTATTACATAGATCCAAATGACAAAGTAATATTAGCAGAGAGATTAGATGCAAATAATTTAGTGTTAGACGTATTTATAGAAAAGGTAGAAGATAAATATATAACTTTCAAGGATTTTAACGATATAACCTATAAATTTGAAATAGCAAACGGAGCAAATGTATTAATCAACGGAAACGTTATACCCGTAGAGGATTTATTATATGGTCAAGAGGTATCGGTAAAACTGGTAAATGACAAAATCACATTAATAACAGGAGAGCTTGAGACAGGTGATGAAGGGTATATACAACCGGGAGATAAGATTTACACAGGAAAAGTATTATCAAAGGATAAATATAGTAGAGTCGTAACACTAACAACACCAGATGAAGTAAAGCAGTTTACAATAGATGGATATGCACATATAATCAAAGATGGAGAAAATGTAAGCTTTGATGCAATAAAAGATGGAGATTATTTAAGACTGGAATTTGATGAGTATGATACAAATAAACCGCTAAACATATATATATCATCAGCAGACATACAAATAGCTTCGCTATACAAAGCACAATTACAGGATGTAATAACATCACGTAGTCAAATAATATTAGGAGAGCTTAACCTGTATAATCATGGGAGCTGGACAAAACAATCAGGAAAACAGGCGATACAGATTAGTCCGAATTGCAAAATATATACAGGAAACACTAGCTTAAGCTTGGAAGACTTGAAACAATATACAGGAAACGAAGCATATGTAGCAGTAGAAAATAATTTTGGTCAAAACCAAATAATCAAATTAGTAATGAAAAATGACTATGAGACAAAATATAACAATTCAATACAAAACATAGAATATGGAGCAAATACTTTAAAAGTAGATTATACAAAAGTAGGTTTTGACTATGACAGTACTATCATAGTTAAAGATAACAGACTTATACATCCATATAACTTGAAAAAAGGTGATGACATATTAGTATATTCCTATGGAGTATCAAATCCTCATGCGGCATTTATATCAGTACAAGACGAAGATACTGAGGGAGTAGTAGTATACAGAGGTAGAATAGACGATATAGGTCAGTATAAAATAGATTTAGATAAAATTGATATATTAGAAAATAATAATTGGCAGCATGAGACAAAACAAACTACCTTTAAAATAAGTAACGATACAAAGATTATAGATACAAGAGGAGCTGAGGTAAAAGCAGTATCAGTAGATGACTTTTTAAACAGCAAATATCTAAAAGAAGATGACAAAGATAATAACTATTATAAAAAATATGCTTATGCAGTAGAATATAACAACATGATAATAGCACTCAACATAATATCAAATGACACAAAAGCACAGGTTATATCAACAGCTACAGTAGAAAAAATAGACAAGGCTAATATTAGCCTAAACTTAAAAAATGTAAAGGATTATAGTTTCTTTAAAAAGAAATGGAATTTAAACGAAACAGCCTTAGATTTAACAACACAGAAATGTATATTTATAAAGAATGGTAAAATAGTTAGCTATAATCATGTTAAAAAAGGTGACAGTCTGTATATTTTACGAAAGAATAGCAGAGGAGATATAATAATAATCAAATAACCAAAGATGAGGAGGTGTAAATATGAAAAAAAGAATACTTTTATTAGCCATGATACTATTATTACAAGCATTACCTTCCTATGCACAGATAAACAATGCAGGTTTTGAAGGCGGTATTCACAAGGATGAACAAGATTACAAAAAAGAAAAACAGTATAAAGAAGTTATATTTGTAACAGGAAATCCTGTAGTAATGTACGGAAAAGTAAAAATATCAATAAAAGATAAAAAACTGACATATGACTATGTAAATATGAAAAGCAAAGATGGCTCAGTGACAATGAAGAAGCACATTGAAATAGATAGAATCATAGAAAGTGCCGAAGATATAAAACAGGTAGTAGAAGAAAACAACATAATAAAATACAAAGAAGAAATAAGTGATAGTATCGGAAATACATATACATTAGAAGATTACCAATTTCATAATTCCACCATTGATGATAATCAACCGATAGTAAATTATTACTCAGGTAACTGGTTAGGAACAAAGGTGTATAAAGTAAATGATGGTGAAAAAAAATTGAGTATAGATATAACAGGTAACATATATGGTTATGATCATTTTTGGGGAGCAACAGAAACTCAAAAAATAAAACAATATATAACACAGACTGATGTAATAGATGACGAAATAGATTGGACAGGCAGTTCAGAAATAAACATATCATTTAATAGAACAAAGAATATGGAATATTTTGATAACTTGCCATACCAAACAAGCTTTTCAGGAGGCTATACACTTACAGAAAAAAAAGAAACAGTCATGGTATATGATTATGACATGCCATACTTTGATAAAGATGGAGAAATAGCAGATGTGAGAAACAGAGGAACAGCAACAGAGCGTTTTGATACATTACCAACACAGAAAAAGCTTTATATACCTAAATTTGAAGATATAAAAGGAATATGGTCAGAATGGGATATAAAACGATTAGCAGGCTTAGGAGTATTTGATAGTTCAAAGAAATTTTTCGGTCCCAAACTGCCAACAGAAAGAGCAGAATTTGCAAGATGGTTATCAAAAGCAATGCAGCTTGTAGACAAAGAAGATAAACCAAAGAGATCCTTTACAAAAGAAGAAGTAAATCCACCAGTATTTGCAGACGTAACAAATAAAAACTTGGATTATGAATATATAAAAGCAATCAAAGAAAGAGGTATAATGACAGGCGTAGGCAATGGTACATTTATGCCAAAAGGAAAGCTTACCAGAGCACAAGCAGTAACAATAGTAATTCGTTCAATAGGTCTTGAAAGATTAGCACCAAATCCACCATTTACAACGCCTTTCAAGGACGATAAAGACATACCGCTTTGGGCAAAAAAATCGATATACGTAGCAAACCAAATAAATCTAGCAAGAGGTAACGCAGGATATATACATCCAAATGATTATATGACTAGAGAAGAAGCAGCAGCATTTATAAATAGATTTATAAACTATTTACAAACAGAACTTAAAAAGGAATATAGAGATAATATTATAAACTATGGATTATAACAAATTGAATATGATGAACTCATTGTACTCCTACTAGTAATTAAGTAGGAGTTTTATTAAGCAGAGAACCCAAATATGGATTTGGTGTGAATCGCTTACTGCTAGGAACGAAGTGAGTAGGAGCTTCATTTTAAAAATTATAAAACTTAAAAATTGTTAATTAATTATTATATCATCAATTCTTTAGAATCTTAATATTTGTAAAACAATTTTAATATAAATGAGATAACAATGAAAAAAACAGGGTTTAAGTACTTAAACAAGAAAATAGTATTTGCTAAAATTCACATAATAGACTAAAATATAGGTTGATACTGTAATTTTAAAAATAGGCAAAATTCAACATTCTATAACTTAACCAAATGAATATTGAGATTAAAAATATTACATGAGTTACAGTTATAAATAAGCAAAAGCAACATTACATAATTTCCATAAAAAATAGTTAAAAAAATGAAACTTTTTTTATGCTTTATGCGTCTATATAAATGGGAAAATATATGTACAAAGGAGGGTATATAATATTGACAGCTATTTTAGAACTAAAAGGGATAACACGTAGTTATAATACGGGACAAATAAAAGTTCAAGCTCTAAAGGGCGTGGATTTAACTATAGACAAAGGAGATTTCGTTTCAATAATGGGTCCATCCGGTTCAGGTAAATCTACAATATTAAATCTAATTGGCTGTTTAGATTTGCCAACAAAAGGGACATATAAGATTAACGGAGTACATGTAGAAAAATTGAGAGATGGAAAACTAGCAGAAATCAGAAATCAATTTATTGGCTTTGTATTTCAAAGGTTCCATTTGTTATCAAATCTTAATGCCTTAGAAAATGTTGAACTACCCCTGATTTATCAAGGGATATACGGAAAAGAAAGAAAAGTAAGAGCAAAAGAGGCATTAAAAGCAGTAGGACTAGAAGATAGAATGAATCACTTGCCTTCACAGCTTTCAGGGGGTCAGCAGCAGAGAGTTGCTATAGCCAGAGCCTTAGCTAGTAAACCTGCATTAATATTGGCTGACGAACCAACAGGAGCATTAGATACAGCATCAGGTAAAAAAATAATGGATATATTTACAGAACTAAACGAGAATACAGGCATAACAATTGTCCAAGTAACACATGAAAGAGAAATAGCTCTTTATGGACACAAAATATACCATCTTAGAGATGGGTTAGTAGAAAATATTGAAGAAGTAACACAAAAGTCGAAATAGGAGGTGTTGAAAATGTTTCAACGTGTATTAATGATAATTTTAATATTAGCAGTAGTTATTTTCGGAGGGTTTTATGCATACAACGAATTAGTACCAAATAATGACGTAGCAGAGGCTCAAGGACCAATATATTCAACACAGGATGTTGTAAAAGGAAATATTTCAGTAGGGGTAGATACTTCAGGAAGGGTTAATGAAACACATGGTGGTGGAATAAAAATCCCTGGAGACAGATACTCAGGAACACAAATTAACTATGTTATAGAGAAAGTATTTGTAGAAGATGGAGATAGTGTTAAAAAAGATCAATTATTAGTTAGACTAAGTTCACCAGATTTAGATTCAAAGATAAAAGAAGCAAAAGATAGACTAAAATCAAAAAGAGAACAATTAGCAGATATGACAGGCGTATCTATAGATGAGGTTGATGATATCAATCCTTCAAAAGGTATAACAATAAAATCACCAATAGATGGTAGAGTAATAAACCTTGATGCAGAAGAAGGAGACGAATTAAAGCTTGGACACGTTGTAAGTAGAATAGTAGACGATTCAAAATTTATAGTAAGAGCAAAAGTATCACCTGTAGAATACAAATTAGTTAAAGCAGGTTCAGAGGTAGAGCTTAAATTTGCAAACTTCGAAGGTACATACAAAGCAATAGTTAAAGAAATCAACAAAAACGCAGTACCTGATGTAGATAACAATGGTACAGCAAAAGGCTTCGTTCATTGGATGACAATAGAAGGAGATAATCCAGGACTTATTCAACCAAACATGCAAGTTCAAGTAGGTGTAAGAGATGAAGTAAACAAAGACACGGTATTATTTTTCACTAATCAAGGAAATGTAGAAGGTTTTGGAGAAGAAAAGAGAGTTCTAAATAGAGCAGAAGGTATTGTAACACAAGTATTCGTTCACAACATGGATATCATAAAAAAAGGTGACAATATAGTTTCAATGGCTGGAGCAGACATGCAGAAATCAATTCAAGATAAATTAGACGAAATATTTGAATTAAAAAGACAAATAAATGATTTAAACAGTAAGTTTGATAATTTGGACGTAAAAGCTTCTATGGATGGTATGATTGGATACTTGGAAGCAGAAGAGGGCGAATCAGCTAGAGCTGGAGGATGGATAGGCTCTATATTTGACACAGGTAGAATGATGATGTGGACACAAGTAGACGATATAGACATACTAAACGTAAAACAAGACGCTCCAGTAGAAGTAACAGTCGATGCAATGCCAGGAGAAGTATTTGAAGGTAAAGTAATGCATGTAAATACAAGAGGAGATAATAACAACGGTGTTACAAATTATGAAGTTTCAATAGAAGTATATGGTAATGAAAAGCTTAAACCGGGAATGCAAGCAAATGCATTTATAGATGCTGGTAGTGCAGAAGGCGTATTATTGATACCATTAGAAGCTTTATTTGAAGAAGATGGCAAATCAATGGTAGAAGTTCTTCAAGAAGATGGATCAGCGAAACTTACACAAGTAAAAATAGGTTTAATGAATGATAGAGAAGCAGAAGTTACAGAGGGACTTAAAGAAGGTGATAAGGTTATAACAGGAAGTAGTGCAGACTTACTTCCAAGTCAGCATATTAAATCAAAAGACCCTATTTTACCAGATAAAAATGATGATAACAATGATGGTTCTGATAATAATGACGATTCAGAATCAAATGAATAGTCTAGGGGGAATTTATTATGGCTCAAAAAAAGAGTATACATTCCTTCTTAGCTAGATGGTGGTTTACTGCTAGAATGGCGGCTCATGGTATACTATCAAATCCATTAAGATCTGCACTTACAATACTAGGAGTAGCAATAGGGGTTGCATCAGTAGTATGCTTGATGGGTATAGGTGAAGGAGCTAGACTTGCAGTAGTAGAGCAGTTTAAAAGCTTAGGTGCGAATGTTATATCTATTAATGTTCATGAACCAACATTAGAATTTAAACCTGAGGAAATAGCTGATCTAGTAGATAGAGTACAGGGAATGGATTTGGCAACACCTGTAATTAACACAAAAGCCAACATGAAATGGAAACGTGCTAGAGGGAGTATGAAGCTAATAGGAGTAAACGAACAGTATCCTGATATAAGAGATCATGAATTACTAACCGGACACTTTTTTACCAAGTGGCATGTTTTGCAGCGGTCTCCCGTCGCAGTACTGGGATACAATATAGGAACTCAGCTAAACGGTGGTAGAAGTCCAGTAGGACGTAGTATCTCCTTAAATGGAAATAGTTATAGAATAATAGGCGTACTTGACAAAAAAGGATCAGGTAACGCAAATGATGTAGATAACAAAGTAGTTATACCATATACATCAGCTCAAAAAATAGCAGAAAAAAGAACCATAGAAGAGATTTGGGCAAAAGCAGGTTCAGCAGATGAAGCTGACTTAGCAGTAGTACAGCTTGGAAGGATTATAAAGAGAAAGCTAGGTTTAGACCAAAATGCTCCAACCGTTCATAGAGACACAGGCGGTGAAGGTGGAGAAGGCGGAGAAAGTGAAGGCGGCGTAGCAATAGAGGATGATGGAAGCAGCAAGCCAATACCACCAAGAGAAAAACCAAAAAAACAAGAACTGCCTGGAGCTGGTGAAGATGTAATAACAATAACAAACTTAAACCAATTAGTAGAAGAAGCAGATAACGCAAACAGAGTTATGACACTGTTACTAGGAGGTATAGCAGCAGTATCGTTATTAGTTGGTGGTTTAGGTATAATGAATATCATGCTTGTAGCAGTAACAGAAAGAACAGAAGAAATAGGAGTTAGAAGAGCATTAGGAGCAAAAAAAGCAGACTTATTGATTCAATTCCTACTAGAAGCATTATTTGTAAGTATCATAGGTGCAATTACAGGTATAGTAGCAGGAATTTGGGGCATGAATGTATTTGATGGTCATGGTTTCAATACAGCAGTAAGTATACAGTCAATCAAGATAGCGACAGTAGTTGCACTTGGTAGTGGATTACTATTTGGAGTATATCCAGCAGTATCAGCATCATCAGTTCCACCTGTAGAAGCATTGAGAAGACAATAGAAATAAAAGCAGCTTTATGAAATGCATTTTGAGATCGTTTAGGGATGTTTCAAAATGAATGAAGTTCAAGGCATTGAAATTCTCACGGATAAGAGCGTACTTAATTGTACGTGATTAGTCGTGAGATATTTCAATAACGAAGAAATTCGTTATTTTGAGACATTCTCTTTGAATGTATAAAAAAACTATGCTAGGAGGGAGAGACTATATGATAAAAAATAAAAGAACGGGCAAAATAATTGGATTAGTAGTAGTTTTGGCATTAGTAATAGTGTTAACCTCAGGTTCAGTGATAGCCAGAGAGAAAAATGATGATTTAGAAAATGGTTTAGTATTTTTAGGTAAGCTTATAAATTATGTAGAAGCAAACTATGTAGATGAAATAGATACAAATACGCTTTTAGAAGGAGCGTACAAAGGAGTCTTTGAGCAATTAGACGAACACAGCAATTTTTATACACCAGAAGAATTTAGAAAGCTTACACAAGATACCTCAGGTAACTTTGGAGGTATAGGAGTAACAGTAACAGTAAAAGACGGTTATTTAACAGTAATGAACACAATAGATGGAGGACCTAGTGCCAAAGCTGGAATAAGAGCAAAAGACAAGATAGTAACAGTAGATGATGTAAATATAGTAGATTATACCTTATATGATGCAGTGGACCTTATAAAAGGGAAAGTAGGAACAAAAGTAAAAATAGGTGTAATAAGAGAAAAACAAGAATCAATCCAAAACTATGAATTGGAAAGAACATTAATAAAAGAGAACCCTATAACCACAAAAATAATAAGAGACGATATAGGCTATATTAAATTGAAGAGATTCAATTCAAACACAAACAAAGAAATGAATAAGGTACTAAAAGAATTTGATGATAAAAAAATAAAGAAACTTATAATAGATTTAAGAAATAACGGTGGAGGATACTTAAACCAAGTATCAATGGTTTTACAAAACTTCGTTCCAAAAGGACCAATAGTTCACATCAAAAATGCAGATGGAACGGTAGAAACGAAATATTCAGAGTTAGAAAATAAAAAATACGAATTAGTAGTCTTAGTAAATGGCGGTAGTGCAAGTGCTTCAGAAATATTCGCAGGAGCAATACAAGATACAAGAGCAGGAAAAATAGTAGGAACAACAACCTATGGAAAAGGATCAGTTCAAGAAGTTATACCATTAGTAAACGAAGCAGGCTTTAAAATAACAAAAGCAGAATACTTTACACCAAATAACAACAAAGTTGACAAGGTAGGTATTACACCAGATGTAATAGTAAAAGATATATTTGATTACTTAGACGAAGAAATAGAAACAATATTAATAGAAAAATTAGATGGAAAGAAAAAATGTTCAATAGGTTCAGTAGCATTAGAAGTACTAGCAACAGAAGAAATACTAGACTTCATGGGCTATGACATAAAAACCGTAGATGGAGTATTGGATAAAAGAACAGAGCAATGCTTAAAAGAATTCCAACATGACAACAACTTGACAACAGACGGAGTATTAAACAGCGATACACAAGCAATGTTAGTAGAAGCATTAATAGAGTACGTAAACAGTGATGCAATGGACAAACAGTTAAACAAAGCAATAGAAATACTCGAAAACAAATAGAATAAATAAAAAAGGCTGTCTTAAAGTAGAAGCAATTCTATGGTAAGACAGCTTTTATATATAATAGGAAAA
Organism: Abyssisolibacter fermentans; assembly: GCF_001559865.1. Classification (NCBI taxonomy): domain Bacteria; kingdom Bacillati; phylum Bacillota; class Clostridia; order Eubacteriales; family Clostridiaceae; genus Abyssisolibacter; species Abyssisolibacter fermentans. Next base: position 216,473 of record NZ_LOHE01000090.1, on the reverse strand, counting down.
GAAATTTTATTGATTATATAAGTTGGAAAAATTACTTCTTACAAAGAAACCTCAAATTGAGCTATAGTGAATTTATTGTTTGAAATAGTTGTTGTAGTAATTATTTTAGGTTTGAGTAGTTATTATTTTTAAGTTACAAATATGAATGTTTTAAATTTGACTCTAAATATAGCTGAAAAAGAGTATAACCAATATGTAACTAGGGTCTCTCTAATGTTTCTTCGGAGAGCGACTTTAAGAACTTGTTTCTTCAATGCTTTTAAGTAGAGAACCAAAATCTAAGATTTTGAGTGAATCACTTACTCATAGGAACGTAGTGAGTAGCGAGCTATATGACCTACAAAGCATGACTATATCATATTTTCAAAGAATTTTAACAGAAAATTAACTAGTATACAGCATTGTTGATAAAGTAAATAAATGTGGATAACAAATAGATAGTAGACAGCAAATTGTGGATTAAAATAACAACACATCATGGAGAATTAAATATCACTGCTAACACATAAAATAACCATTGACTTTTAAGCAGGGAACTAAAATCTGTGATTTTATGTGAGCCGCTTACTCCTAGGAAGGAACTGAGTAGGAGTTTCCTATTGAAAGATTAAGTATATAACTTAAAAGTAGTTATTTTTAATGAAACAATCAAAACCATGCATTAAAAACAACCTTTAATATTTCAACATCTCACCAACAGGAATAAAATACCATATAAACACACAAAATATCCATTGACAATTAAGAAATTTTTATATAGTCTATTAAAGTTAAGAAGAGAACTAAAATCAAAACAACGTATTAAAAAAAGCCAAAATGACTAACGTATATAATGTAATGATTATTAAAAACTTTGATTATTTATATAATGTAGAATAAATTTGATTTAGAAGGCGTGTAGTGAATTGGAAGGCATACCTAGTTGGTACGTCGAGAATTTAGTATAATTCTTATAAGCGGAAGGAACTTTATTAATGAAGCTCCTATTCAGTTCCTTCATAGGAATAAGCGACTCACACCAAATCAAGATTTGGGTTCACTGTTCATAATTTTCTATGAATAATCTGGGTTATTAAATAAATAGAAGGAGGTATATAGTATGTCTACCAAATACATCTTTATAACAGGTGGAGTTGTATCATCATTAGGAAAAGGAATAACAGCAGCGTCATTAGGACAGTTATTAAAAAGCAGAGGTTTAAACGTAACAATACAAAAATTTGATCCATATATAAATGTAGATCCGGGTACAATGAGTCCGTATCAGCATGGTGAAGTATTTGTAACAGATGATGGAGCAGAAACAGACTTAGATTTAGGTCATTACGAAAGATTTATAGATATAAACTTAGGCAAGAGTAATAATGTAACAACAGGAAAAGTATATTGGTCAGTAATCACAAAAGAAAGAAAAGGCGATTACTTAGGTGGGACAGTACAGGTAATACCTCATATAACAAACGAAATCAAAGAAAGGGTCTATAGAGTATCAAAAGAAAAAAAAGTAGATGTAGTAATAACAGAAATAGGAGGAACAGTAGGCGATATAGAGAGTTTACCATTTTTAGAAGCAATCAGACAGGTGAAATATGATGTAGGCAGAGACAATGTAATGTATATACACGTTACATTAGTGCCATATCTAGCAAAAGCAGGCGAAATAAAAACAAAACCTACACAACACAGCGTAAAAGAACTGAGAAGCATAGGAATACAACCAGACGTAATAGTATGTAGAACAGAAAAACCACTTACAATAGAAGTAAAAGAAAAGATAGGTCTTTTCTGCAACCTCGATCATAACAACGTAGTGCAAAACTTAGATGCTGATACACTTTATGAAGTACCACTTATGTTAGAAAAAGAAGGACTACCTCAAATGGTAATAAAGAGATTAAACCTACAATGTGAAAAACCAAATCTAAAGCCTTGGACAGATATGGTCAACAAATCCAAAAATCCACAAGGCAAAGTAAAAATAGCACTAGTAGGAAAATACGTAGAATTAAAAGATGCTTACCTTTCAGTAGCAGAAGCACTAAGACATGCAGGGATAGCAAACGATGTAGAGATAGATATAGATTGGATACATTCAGAACACATAGACGATGCAAATTGCACAGAGAAGCTCCAAGGGGTAGACGGTATACTAGTGCCGGGAGGTTTTGGAGACAGAGGAATAGAAGGAAAGATATGTGCAACAAAATATGCCAGAGAAAACAACATACCATTCTTAGGAATATGCTTAGGTATGCAGATGTCAGTAGTAGAGTTTGCGAGAAATGTAGCAGGCTTGAAAGGAGCACACAGCTCAGAATTAGATGAAACAACGCAGTATCCAGTAATAGATATAATGCCGGAACAGCTCGATATAGAAGACAAAGGCGGTACAATGAGATTAGGTTTATATCCATGTAAGATACTCAAAGGCTCAAAAGCAGAGCAGGCATATGGTGAAAGCCTAGTATATGAAAGACATAGACACAGATATGAATTTAGCAATCAATACAGAGAAACTTTAGAGCAAAAGGGACTTATCATCAGTGGAATATCACCAGATGAAAGATTAGTAGAAATAGTCGAGCTAAAAGAACATCCGTGGTTTGTAGCAGCACAATTCCACCCAGAGTTCAAATCAAGACCAACCAGAAGCCATCCATTATTCAGAGATTTCATCAAAGCATCAAAAGAAAGCAAAATGTAAACCATCTGTAATGGATTTGTAATGGATTAAATTCAGTTAGTAGTATATAATTTAATAGAAGCAGTTATTAATGAGCAATTAATATTACATTTGCATTACAAGGATTGCTACATTATTGACTGTTAAAAAACATGATGCTATAATTAAGTGTAGAATGTGAGATTGTACTATTTTACATTCGTAGCTTGAAATGCTAAGCTGGTTATGAGGGAGTTACAGTTTAGCTACATAAAGCTAACTCTTTCAAAAAAATGAATACAATTATAAGGAGGAGATTTCTAAATGAAGAAAGTATTATCATTAGTACTTGCTTTCGCACTTGTATTAGGAACTTTCAGCATGGCTTTTGCTGCAACACCAAGTGACGTAGTTGGTACAGATTATGAAGATGCTGTTGAGAGATTAATGGCATTAGGAGTTGTTGATGGGTTCACTGATGGAACTATCAGACCAGAAGACTCAATAACAAGAGAGCAATTTGCAAAACTTATGGTTATTACATTAGGTATGGGAGATCTTGTAGACTATGCTAAAGAAGATAGTTTATTCGTAGACGTACCTGCTACTAATTGGGCAAATGGATACATTAACATAGCTTCTGCAAAAGGTTTAATCAAAGGTTATGGAGATGGAACATTTGGTTTAGGAGACGAAATAACTTACGCTCAAGCACTTACAATCTTAGTAAGAGCATTAGGTTATGATGATGAAGGTTTATCAGGAAAATGGCCTTACAACTATATAGTAAAAGCTAATGAACTAGACATCACTGATGATGTAGCTATAGTTGATGGCGATGCTATTAGAGGTAACGTATTTGTACTTTTAAACAACACTTTAGATTGTAACTTAGTTGAAAAAGATGAAGATGGTAACTATCAAAACAAGAAAGATGAACCAAAGTTATTATCTAAATTAGGAACAGACAAAGTTACTGGTGTTGTATCAAGCTTCGATGAAGATGATATGGAAATCGTTGTTGATGGAGACAAATTAACAGTTGAAGAAGGTTTTGATTTTGAAGCTACTTTCGGTCTAGAAATCACAGCTTGGTGCGATGGTGATGATGTTTTAACTTACACTATCAATGATGATGTTATCTATGATGCTGCTGCAAAAGACGATGATGATGTAGAATTAATAAATACAGATGATACATTTGAAATCAATAAAGACGCTGTTGTTTACATCGATGGTGAAAAACAAACAAAAGTTGGAACAGACAAAGTTGACTATGATGTTGACTATGCAAAAGTTGTTTTAAATGATGATGATGAAATAATATTCTTTGATGGTCACACTTTAAAACCTTTCGTAGTTGAAAATACTAACGAAAGCAAAGAAATAGTTTATAGCTATGGTGACGAAGTTAAATTTGAAGATTACACAATAATTGACAAAGAAGGTAACACAATATCATTCGAAGATATAGAAGATGGCGACATCGTGTTCTATAACAAAGGTGATGAGTATGCTGTAGTTTACAATGACTCTACAAGTGGAGAACTTGGTAAAGTATATGATGATTCTTTCAAAATGGATGGAGACGAATATGCTTTTGGTGCTTATACTAAATTCGTAAACAAAGATGATGAGTTAGATTCAATAACTGAAGATGATTTAGAAACTATGCAAGATGAAGGCGACGTTGAAATATTCTTCAATCCTGCTGGTGATGTAGTATTCGTTGCTGGAGATTTAGGAGAAGAAGATACATCTTCATTCTATGCTATGGTAACAAAGGATTCAGAATTCTTTACGCCTAGAGATGGTAAAACATGGCCAGTTGACATTATAAAAGAAGATGGAAACGAAGCTGATTATGATATACTTGAAGCTGATTTTACAGATATTGTAGAAAATATATCTGGTGGTGGAGATATAGACAACAAAGATATTGTAAAAGTAACAGTAGATGAAGATGCTGAATTAGATACTTTAGAATTTTCAAAAATTGATAAGCCATCAGCTAATTTTAAAACAGATAAAAAATATGTAGATGGTATAAAATTAGTAAGTAACGCAGTAGTATTTGATATAGAAGAATACAAAACTTCTGACGATGTTGATGATATCGAAGTTTCAACTTGGGGAGAAGTTAAAGATGATTTTGATGAAGTTAAAGATGCTGACATTATTGCAGTTGATGGAGATGCAGTTGTAATAGTAATTAGAGAAACTTCTAGAGACGCTAATGAGACTGATGAATACACTGGTATGATTACTGATTTAGACTACAATGCAGGTGATGACGAGTGGGATGTTGAAATAGATATAAATGGTGAGTCTAAAGCATTTACAACAGATGCTGATGAGTTTAGCGATTTAGAAAAATTAATAGACAATGATAAAGTTGCTGAAGATGCACTTGTAACTATTCATGTAGATCAAGAAACTGAACTAATAGTTGATTGGGATGAAGCAACAGCAGGTACTACTTTTGAAATTTCAAAAATTAGTACTTCTAAGAAAACTGTAGAAGATACTACTACTCCTGATGCTAAGGTTTATGAATTTGCAAACGACGCAGTTATCTATGATAAAGATATGGATGAAATAGATATTAGCGATTTAGAAGTAGGAGATAATTTAATCCCTTATTTCGCAGGTGAAACTGACGACAAGAGTGATAGATATTTACAATATGCTGTAAAAACTAATAGTGCACCTCCTACACCAGAGGATGGAGAGGGTACAATAACTTATATTGATGGTACTAAGGCTGTAACAGAAGTAACTCTTGTACATGGAGAAGAGTTAGACGTAGATGTTAAATTTACTAACGATTCAGATGCGAATGTTAGCATTAACAAAGATGATGCAACATATACAATTGTAAATAATGCTGATGGTACTGTTGAAGTAGCATCTGCGAAAATAGGTCCATCTGAAAATATAGTAATATTAAAAGGTAAAACAATAAAATTGGGTTCAATTAAAGAAGCAGGTTTAGGAATTGGAGAATACACAGTAATTGTAACAATTACTAGTGGTGCTACAACTTTTGATTCAGAATTACCAGTTACTGTAGTAGAAAGTAAAGATGCAACATTAAAAGCTTTAAATGTTGACGCAACTTTAGTAACTGGATTCGATGCAGATACTGAAACATACACTGTAGTATTAGCAGAAGGTACAACTACTGAACCTACTGTAACAGCAACAGCAACTTGTGCAAATGCAGACGATGTAACAATAACACAAGCAACAGATGTTGAAGGTACTGAAGCAGAACGTACTGCAACTGTTGTAGTAACAGCAGAAGATAAAAAAGCAACTAAGACTTATACAGTAGTATATGTTATCAACCATAAGCCAGCAGTAGCGAATGTTATAAGTGATATTACAGCAAACGTTGTTGATGGAAATATAACTGTTGATTTAGCAGGAGTATTTGAGGATGCAGATGATGACAACTTAACTTACACTGTAGTTAGTGGCACACCTGCTACAGCAACTGCTATAGTTAATGATGGCGAAGTAATAATTGTACCTGTTGGAACTGGTACAACTATAATTACTGTAACAGCTAATGATGGTATAGATACTTTTGATACTACATTTAATGTAACACTTAATTAATTAAAAATGAACTTGAGGACTCAGCAGTTCTCAACCAAAGAAGGACCCCAGCGGAGAAATCCAAAGGGGTTCTTTTTAATACCCACCCACTGGACAACACACCCACTGCATACCCACTGGGGACGGTTCTTTTTGGGTGGAAATGAATAGCATTGATATTCAATCAAAAGGAAACAGGTATTTCAGACGAAGTTAAGTTATAAATAGGTAAGAATAAGAGAAGCTCTATTTCGAAAGAAATAGGGCTAATTTTGCATCAAAATAATACTTAATATGCTCTTTTTTATTAATAGTTTGATGTAGATTTAATAATCATGAATATGTTATCTATTCCCAAGAATACAACACAAATCATTCCTATTTTTAGCTAGTTTAATTAATGCATCCTATATAAAAATGAAAAAATATAAAATAAATAATTGTAAATGTTAAATAAATTAAATATATAAAAAGAAGGAAAAATATATAAAAAGTAGAAATATATAATAAAGTATAGTGAAAAATGTAAATCATATTTAATACAAATTGTTACTATAATAACTTTTTATGTTGTAAAGTTATTATATAAATATTGCATATGCAATTAATATAGTAATTATTCGGAAGTCTATTAAGTTGATTAAAGGTATATGAGATTTATCTCATAGATTAAATACAAGTTTAAATGATAATCAAAGGAGGAGTAATAAGTGAAAAAATTTTTAGCTATTTTATGTGTAATGAGCATGATATTTATAATGGGAGTACCTTCATTTGCTTTAAGTTCAACAACACACATACCCACTGGGGACGGTTCTTTTTGGGTGGAAATGAATAGCATTGATATTCAATCAAAAGGAAACAGGTATTTCAGACGAAGTTAAGTTATAAATAGGTAAGAATAAGAGAAGCTCTATTTCGAAAGAAATAGGGCTAATTTTGCATCAAAATAATACTTAATATGCTCTTTTTTATTAATAGTTTGATGTAGATTTAACACCCACTGGGGACGGTTCTTTTTGGGTGGAAATAAAATAAATACCATTAATATTTAGTCAAAAGAAACAGGTATTCCAGACAGGTTAAGTTATAACTAGGTAAGAATAAGAGAAACTCTATTTCGAAAGAAATAGGGTTTTTTTGTGTGAAGTGTTGCTAGTGATACAAAAATAATAAAATTGAGTATAAATGAGTTTAAAATCTAGGAGAAGGCAAGGACATTCCGTTAGTGGTAAAAAACTAAATATTGAAATTAATATAAATAATTGATAAAATTGATATTAATAAGGAAGGTGATAATAGTGCCTAGATGGACACCCACTGGCGACGGTTCTTTTTGGGTGGGAATGAAATAAATAGCATTGATATTCAATCAAAAGAAAACAGGTATTTCAGACGGGTTAAGTTATAAATAGGTAAGAATAAGAGAAGCTCTATTTCGAAAGAAATAGGGTTTATTTTACATTAAAGTGGATAAAAGAAATAAGCATCTAATTTAGCTGAGAAGACTATATTGAGTGAGTAGGAATGTAGTAATGTAAAAAACTATTGACTATAGTTATCGTATATGATAACATTTAATTGAAAAGGAAAATATACTGTAGTATGGAGGAATAAAAATGCAATGGGAAGTAGAATACTATATGACACACCCACTGGGGACGGTTCTTTTTGGGTGGAAATGAAATAAATAGCATTGATATTCTATCAAAAGAAAAAGGTATTCCAGACGGGTTAAGTTATAAATAAGTAAGAATAAGAGAAGCTCTATTTCAAAAGAAATAGGGCTTATTTAACACCCACTGGGGACGGTTCTTTTTGGGTGGGAATGAAATGAATACCATTGATATTTAATCAAAAGAAAACAGGTAATCCAGACGGGTTAAGTTATAAATAGGTAAGAATAAGAGAAGCTCTATTTCGAAAGAAATAGGGTTTTTTTTGTGTGAAGTGTTGCTAGCGATACAAAAATAATAAAATTGAATATAAATGAGTTTGAAATTCGAAATCTAGGATAAGGCAAGAACATTTCGCTAAAGGTAAAAAAAACTTAATATTGAAATTAATATAAATAATTGATAAAATTTATATTAATAAGGAAGGTGATAATAGTGCCTAGATGTAAAAGACAACTAAGTAAATCAGGATATTATCATGTAATGATGAGAGGTAATAATAGAAAGAGGATATATGAAAAAAACAGAGATAAAGCAAAATTATTGGATATAATGATGAAAATAAAAGAAGCGACAGGCTTTAAATTATTAGCTTATTGTATAATGGATAACCATATACATTTATTATTAAAAGAAGAAGAAAATCTAAGTAATTTAATGAAAAAAATAAACCTTAGGTATGCAGCATATTTTAACACAAAGTACAATAAAATAGGACATGTATTTCAAGATAGGTTTAGAAGTGAACCTGTAGAAGATGATAGATATCTACTTTGTTTAATGAGATATATTCATAATAATCCTGTTGAAGCTAAAATGACTAAAGAACCTGAAGAATATAAATGGAGTAGCTATAATGACTATATAAGTAAATCTTCAATTATAACAGATGTTGACTTTATAATAGATATGTTTTCAATTGAAGGTAAGGGATTTCTAATTGAAGAGTTCAAAAAATATCATAAAATACATGATGATAATACTTACTTAGAAGGAGATAGATATAAAAAAGAAATTGAAGAAGAAAAAGGTTGGAGGCTTGTTGAAGACTATTTTAGAGATAAGAGCGGAATAAAAGATATAAATAAACTAGAGTTAAAAGAAAAGGTTATAGAAATCCTTGTTAGTAAGACAAAATTATCACAGAGAAAAATAGCAGAGATGATGGAAGTTAATAGAGAAACAGTTAGAAAAGTCAGTAAAGCTATGGATAAATAGTTTCTGTAACAATTGGTGTTGCCTAAGAACTTGGGTTAGAATAATAAATAATTGATGTATGCGTACTGGAAATGGCATTTTGTATGGTATAAAATAAATCTAATGAACTACTCAAATAGAGTTAGAAAAAGCGATAAAATATAAAAACGATTACGAAAAGAGGTGCTATGATGAGTAAAGCAGGTGTGTCATTTTCAAAAGTTAAAGAAGATTTAATGAAAGATATAGAATTTAAAGCTGAATATGAAAAGCTTAAACCACGATATGCAATTATTTCAGAAATAATAAAAGCAAGAGCTGAACAAAACATGACCCAAGAAGAACTTGCTTTTCGTACTGGTACACAGAAATCAAATATTAGTAGATTAGAAAGTGGTAACTATAATCCATCATTAGATTTTTTATATAAAGTGGCAAAAGGATTAGGCAAAGAAATTTATATTGAACTTAGATAAAGAATCAAAATAGACTAATTAATCAAAAGAAAAAAGGTCTTCAGTAGATTAAGTTAAAACTAGGTAAGAATAAGAAAAGCTATATTTCAAAAAATAGGATTTTTTTGCAGAAAAATAATTTATAATGTATTCATATAATTATGACCTTAATTATTATACTTTAAATATTATATTTTATAATATAATATTTAACTTTCTTCTAGGAATTGATTCAAAAATATTCAAGAAAGACAGCAATATTTATATTATAGAAACATAAAGAGTTACTATATCCACCATTATATACCATTAGTTAAAGATTTTGACTAGATCATAACTATTTGATATAATCAAAATGTAAGTAAAGGGGGTTTTATTAATGGATCAAGAAAAAATACTATTTATGATACTAGACAAACTTGGTAATATTGAAAGAGAACAGCATGAGATAAAAAATGACATAAGGGATATAAATAAGGAACTAGTGACAGTAAAGGAAGACATAAAAGATATAAATAAAAAACTAGTGACAGTAAAGGAAGACATAAAAGATATAAATAAAGAACTACTAACAGTAAAAAAAGATATAAAAGAGATGAAATCAGTACAAAATACAATACAAGAATTTGTGCTAAGTACAGATAAAGCTATAGAAGTGTATGAACAAGACCATGCATTTATTGAAAAATTAAAGAGAGTTATTTGTGAAGAGTCACATGAAGACGATTACAAGGCATAATATCAGTAGTATCAATCAATAGAAAAGGTATTTAAGACGGATTAAGCTAAAGTAAATAAAAATAAGAGGGCTCTATTAGAGTAGAAATAGGCTTTTTTATAGAAAAATAATATATATGTTTTATATTTATGACTTTAATTATTAACTTTAAAATATTATAAAATATATATCTAACCACTAAAGAAATTTCATTTTTATTGCTTTTTTATTTTGTTAATTTTATATTTTTGCAATTATCAATAAAATTGAAAAAGCGTGTAATTTAGAAATTCAGATGGTTTGTAAACTTCTCGATTATAGTTATCATATATTATATATATTTAAAGAAGATATACTTTATTATCGAGCAATAAAAATGCAATTATAAGTAAAATAGTACTATATGAGAGTAAAAGTATTTAGCTAAATAGAGCTTTTACAGGCTCTATCAATCATACTTTTTTATATATAGCCCTATAATAAATTAGCTTTCTTTATAATTTAAACCTATATCCAATTCCCCATAATGTTTCAATATATTTAGGATTAGTAGGGTCTGGTTCTATTTTTTCACGTATTTTTCGAATATGAACTGTTACGGTGGATATCTCACCCAATGAATTAAATCCCCAGATTCTTTCAAATATTTCATCTTTGCTAAAAGCACGATTAGGGTTTTTAGCTAACAAATGTAAAATATCAAATTCCTTTGAAGTTAAAGTAACTTCCTTATCATTTACATATACTCTTTTTGAATAACTATCTAATGAGAGTCCATTGTTCTCTATTATTTCACTCTGGTTCTTATCTTTACTGGTCAATCTTTCATATCTGTTAAGATGTGCTTTAACTCTAGCAACCAATTCATTAGGGCTAAAGGGCTTAGTTATATAGTCGTCTGCCCCTAGACCGAGTCCTCTAATTTTGTCAATTCCTTCTCCTTTGGCAGAAACCATCAGTATAGGAATATCCAATCCATCTCTTAATTCCTTACATATTTGAAAACCATCAATCCCAGGAAGCATTAAATCTAATATAATTAAATCGAATTTTTCTTTTCTAGTTCTTTCTATTCCCTTCATCCCAGAATTCTCTAGTTTTACATCAAAACCATTTATCTCAAGGTAGTCTTTTTCTAATTCTGCAATACTAATATCATCTTCAATAATCAATATTTTTTTCATAAATGATTCCCCTTTTTTACATTCTTTTATTAGTTAATTACGAAATGCTACATATTCATAAATACTACATTTAAATTTATTGAAACAACTCAGTTTTCCCCATTTAGAGCATATATCTGCTGCAAAAATCACTAATATAGTTACTAGGGAACTCTCTAATGTTTCTTTGAAAGCGTGACTTCAAGAGTTCGTTTCTTCATCGCTTCTAAGTAGAGAACCAAAATCTACGATTTTGAGTAAATCACTTATTCCTAGGAACGTAGTGAGTAGTGAGTTTCTTCTTTATTTAGAAACGGGCTCTTGTCGGAACCGTCAAAGATTATACACATATTGAAAAAGCTATATGATAACGTGTAGAGATGGTTCCCCTCGCCAAAAATTAATGAGCAAAAATGATGATAGTTATCTACATTTTTAAATTTACGTTTTGCAACTACCTAACATTCTTTTAACGAAAAGAAAATACTAGTTCCTATATTTTCTTTGCTTTCAGCCCAAATCTTACCGCCATGCTTTTCAACAATCTGCTTTGATATTGCAAGTCCTAATCCACTTCCAACTACAGAAGTATTTCTAGACTTGTCTGCACGATAGAATCTATCAAAAATAAGAGATAAATTTTCCTGAGAAATTCCCTTTCCATTATCTTTGATTTCAACAACTATTTCTTCATCAATCTTTTTCACATTAATATCTAGTATAAGAGGTCCTTCTCCCCTATATTTTATAGAATTACCAACAATATTTAATATAATTCGCTTTAGCTTTTGTAAATCTATATTAACAAATATTGGTTCATAATCATATTTTAATCTTATTTTTCCACCTATTTTTTCTAAGTCAAAGCTTAAATCTTCAACACTAAACCTTAGAAATTCTATAATATCAATAATTTGAAAATTAAATTCTTCTTTTTCTAAGTCTAATCTTGAATACAAAAAGAGTTCATTAATCAATAATTCCATATCCTTTGATTTTTCGTAAATAGTATCTATATATTTATCCATTCTTTCAGGAGAATGAGCAATCCCATCCTTTATTCCCTCAATATGACCTTTTATAGACATTATTGGTGTCTTAAGATCATGAGAAATATTTGATATTAGGTTTTTCCTGTTTTCTTCATATTTTTTTTGTATCTCTAAGGATTCCTTTAGCTTTAAACGCATTTTCTCAAATGTTAGACTGAGTTCTCCTATTTCATCCTTTGAATATTTTTTTACCTCATAATCCAAATTCCCATTTTTAATTTCAGTTGCTGCATTTGTTAATTCCCTTATACCCTTTATAATATCTTTGTAGATTGAATAGGTGAGTGCTAAGGTAGTTAAAATTAATACAGAAATAATAATTAAAGTGGCAATATTTCTACTTTGGTTAATATCTTGCTGAGCAAGTTCAGTATCTGTAACTACAAATATTGAAGCCTCAGCCCCATCCTCAAAATAGAAATCATTTTGAGAATTCATAACAAATCTACTGCGCTTATTATAAAAATTGCTTTCATGAAATTCCTCTTTAAACTTTGGTAAAGTATCTAAATCAAACTCATTATCTAGCATTTCTGAAGCATATAATATCTCACTACCTTTTCTCAAAACTACTCCTGCATATACTTCTTTAAATTCATCACCTAAAGTTTTTATGTATATAGCATCCTTTAATTTTTCTTTATCATCCAATAATATCATATTGATTTTACGATTCAAATTACTGCTTTTATAAAGAGTTTCGTTTAAAACTTTGCCAGGTCCAGGCAAATTCTTAAAACTTTTGGGTTCACCAAAATAAAAAAAGCCAAACATAAAGTTCAATACAATAATTAAAACAATCGGTATTACTATCATCCCAATGTAAGAGAACATTAATCTAAACTTAATTGACATACATACCTCCAAAGTCTTTAAGGAAGTGTCTCAATGGATTATATTTTAAGACACTTCCTATTATCTATTTATTTAAAGTAAATTCATTAACTATTTTTATAGAGCTTTCTTCATTTATATACTCATGTCCTTTTACTATTAAAATATCTCCAGCAGTTAATTCTCCTGATATTTGAACATATCCATCCTTAGTAATACCCTTTTCTACAGCAACTTTTTGTGGCTGATTATCTTTAACTATATAAACGTAGTATTTATCTCCATCAGACAATACTGACTTCCTAGGAACTGCAATCTGATTTTCCATTTTCTCAATTTCAAAATAAATACCAGCAAACATACCAGGTTTTAATGTTAAATTTTCATTTTCTATCTCAATTTCAACAGGATACATATTTCCATTATTTTTTCCTATAGGGCTTATGGTTTTAATTGTACCTAAATAATCTTGTGACTGAACATTTACACTAACTTTATCTCCAACAGAAATCTTATTTATAACATTTTCAGAAACATCAGCTTTTGCAGTAATTGGATCCAATTTTACTATAACAAAGTCGCTTACAGAAGTCTTTTCTCCAATCTCAATATTCCTATTTGACACAATACCATCAATAGGGCTCTTTATTATTGTATCATTTATTGTTGAATTTAAGCTAACGGAATTTGAAGATAAATCTTTTTGAGCTTGTTCATAATTCAATTTTGTCTGCTCATAAATTTTCTGCGCATTATCATAATCCTTTTTGGCTATACTCCCTGATTCATATAATAATTTAACATTATTAAAATTTTTCACTTCATTTTCATATCTTATTTTAGAGTCTTCTAAATTTGTCTTAAGCTTGCTTATCTGTAAGTCAACTTCATTTTTTATATCTCCATTATCTAATGTATATAAAACATCTCCTTTTTTTACCTTCTCTCCTACATTGAAATATATATTTTTTACCTTTCCGTTCATTTCACTCGATACATTTACTTCTTCACTAGTATATAATTTACCAATAGTATTATAATCCCATGTTAAAGTTTTTGCTTCAACCTTCATAACCTCTACAGCAAAACTATTATCTTGTGCTTCTTCTGTTTGTTCTATGCTATTATGTGAATCACCATTTTCAGTTGAATCATTATTACAGCCTGCCAAAGTAATAGGTATCATTATAAAAAATATCATTAATAATTTTTTTATCTTCAATTTAATCTCTCCTTTCGATTATAGATAGCTGCAAATAAAATTTACTATACTTTATAGTTGTCTATTCTTATCTTCTATCACTAAACATCGGAACTCTTTTTCTTATTTTATCCTTAAATCCTTCAATAATTGAATATAGCATTGGAATATATACAAGAGTCAATAATGTAGATGCCACTAGCCCAAATATCAGTGCATATCCCATTTGACTATAGTTAGGATCCTTTAATGCTAATGGAAGTATCCCTCCTATTGTAGTTATTGATGTAGCCAATACTGGCATAAATCTAGTTTTCCCAGCTTCAATTATTGCTTCAATTAAGCTTGATCCATTTCTTCTTAAATAATTCGTATAATCGACTAGCACAATAGCATCATTAACAGCTATACCAACTAATGCAACTATGCCCGTAAAGGAGTACAGACCAAAATTGTTTTTTGTAATTATTAAACCTAACAGTGCTCCAATTGTAGCTAACGGTACTGAGAATAATACAACCATTGGTTGTGACAATGAATTAAATTGAATAGCTAATATAATAAATACCAGTAAAATAGCTATTAGCATATTCTTAAACATGTCTGTAAAGGATTCTTTTATATCTTCATTCTCTCCACCATATGAAATTTCAACATCATTTGGTAAAGGATAATCACTTATTCTAGATTGAAATTCATCTATTATTTGAGTGGAATTCCCATTTTTAGCTAAATTACTTTGAACCTTTATAATTTTTTTCAAATCTTCATGCTCAATTTCATTTAGACCCTTTGTTTCAACAAGAGATGCAACCTGAGAAAAAGCTATTTGCTCTCCTCTACTTGATGTAAAGTAAATTTTTTCAAAATCGTTAATTGAGGTAATTTCTTCATTACTTGTTTGGATAACGATATCGGTTTCGTCTTCATCTTCTATAAATGTTGAAACTTCAACTCCATGTATTGAATTTCTAATTTCAGCAGATATATTTCTTGCGTCTAATCCTAGTAAATTTGTCTTTTCTTTATCTATGACTATTTGAATTTCAGGAGGATTATCCCCTATAGTTGTACTTACTTCAGCAGTACCTGGTATTTCTTTTAATATTCCTGCAAAATCTTTGGCAATTAACGATATTTTATCCAAATCTTCGCCTATTACCTTAATATTAATAGGATATTCTGACTCTGGTCCCTTTACTTCTTGCTCAAGAGTTATTTTAGCTCCTGCAATATTTTTCAGGTCATTTCTTAAACTATCTATTATTTCCATGCTACTTTTAGTTCTTTCGTTTTCAGGTACTAAATCTACGGAAATGTCAGCAAATTTAGGATTATCTCCTGCAGTCGTAAACCTCGTTCCAGTACTACCTACCTTACTTACAAATGCTTCAACTTCAGGATAGTTAAATAATACTGTTTCTATTTCTCTAACAACATTGCCCGTATCTTCCAATAAATATCCTGATGGAGTTTCCACATCTATAGTAAAGGATGTACTATCTGTTGTAGGAAATAATTCTATCTTCAGAAGACCTAATGGAATAGTTAATAGACTGCTGAAAAATATTACTATAGATATAACTATTAAAGCTATTTTCTTCGACTTACTTCTTAATATTTTATCCATCCAATTTGCATATCTTTTTATAATCTTTAACTCTTCATTAGATGAATTTGTATTCTTAAATTGTTTATAAAACATTGCAATTGAAAAAGTAATAGCAAAAATCCATGATAACAACCCAAATTTTCCATTTTCCATAAAAGCAATTAAAGAAAGAACAAATACAAGAGCTACTGATATTATTTTTTTCAACAGTGGTAGTCTACTCTTATTGCTATTATTTTTAACTTTATACTTACTCAAAAATCTTGAGCATAAAGCAGGTGTAATAACAAGGGATATAACAAAAGAAGCTGCTATAGCAAATATTACAGTTACTGGTATAGCTTTTATAAATAATCCTATTATTCCTGATGTTATGGCCATAGGAAGAAACGCAGACATAGTTGTTAGTGTAGCAGCAAAGACTGCCGGAGCTACCTGATTTGTAGCAATCTTAGAAGCACTGACTACATCTAAACCTTCATCTCGAATTCTATCGATATTCTCCATTATTACAATAGCATTATCAACAAGCATACCTAGTGCTAGAATCAATGCAACTAATGACATTGTGTTAAGTGACATGCCATTATATTCTAATAAAGTAAGGCTGGAGAGTAATGATAAAGGAATAACAAAAGCTACAATTAATGATTCTCTAAAACCAATAAATAGGAATAGTACGATAATAACTATCAATAGTCCTGACAGAGCATTTCCTACTACATCATTAAGCGCCTTATCTACTTCTATAGCTGTATCTCCTGTAATAGATATAAATACATCCTCAGGATATATTGTTCCTTTGCCATGTTTTACAATTCTTTCTTTTATTTCATCACTAATTCCAATAGTATCTGAATTATTATCTCTTGTTATAGATAAAGTAATTGTAGGTGTAACACTTCTTTCTGCTGATAATCCTTTTTGATATATTTCAAGATGTAACATCTTCATAGGTATCTTCAACACTGGCTATATCCTTTAAATAAATCGGAGTATCATTTTGAACTGAAATGATTGTATCTTCAATCTCTTTTATTTCATTAAATTGTGCCACAGTACGAACTGTATAGTGCATATCATCTAAATCAATATTTCCACCTGGAAAATTAATATTTGAGTTTACTATAGCATTCTTTATTTGGTTAATTGAAATATTATAAGTAGCAAGCTTTGATATATCTACATGTATAATTATTTCTCTTTCAAGTCCACCTACCATAGTAACTTCATTAACTCCAGCTACTTTTTCAATCTCACTTTGTATATCCTCTGACACCTTTTTAAGTGTAATGAAGTCATAATCTCCACTTATATTTAATGTCATAATAGGCTTATCACTAGATTCAAACCCTCTAATAATAGGTGTACTACAATCCTCAGGTAATTCATTTTGAATCTCTGATATCTTGTTTGTCATTTCATTAACTTTATCATTAATATCACACTCAAAATCGAATTCTACAGTTATATTTACTAGACCATTACTTGAAGTGGACGTTATTGATCCAACACCATCAATATCCTTAAGCTGTGCTTCAATTTTATCCGTAATCAAGCTTTCAACTTCCTGAGGTGCAGCACCAGCATAATTTACTGTAACTATTCCATAAGGCAATACAATTTCTGGCATTTCTTCTCTAGGCAAAGCAAAATATGATTGTATGCCTAATAGAATTATTGCTGCGATAATTAAATAAACTACTCGAAATTTTTCAATAAAAAAATTCGATATTTTTCCTAATACATTCTTAGGATCATTATTCAATGTTAATCACCATCCTTTAAATTATCATAAGTCTATAATAAATTATGGAGGTTAAATAATTGAAAATTAATTATTAATTTTTTATTAACTAATCATAAACTGTTTATTAATTAATTTATTTTGATGAAAAGAATTAACTTGTGAATATGTTACTTATCATAATAATAAATACATAAAAAAAGCATATTTTTGAAGATAGATATAGAAGTAAACAAGTAGAATATTATAGATATTTACTTTGTTTAATGAGATATATTAATAATAATTTTGTTTAAGTTAATATAACTTAATGACCAAAAATTTATATATGGAGTAAAAACTATGAAGTGAAAGAACTACAGGTTAAGTCAAAATTAATATATAAATTAAATTTCTAAAAATTTATTGACACAATTTTATAAATGATATAATCTAAAATTATAAAAATCAAAAAAGGGAGGAATCAACTTGAAAAAGATTAGTGTGATGTTTTTAGTAATACTTACAGCATTTTCATTGATAGGTGCTACATATGCAGAGAATACTGATCAGCTTAATATGACTTTGGAGCAAGCAGTCAATTATGCATTAGAACATAATAAGGATATGGATATAGAGAATCTAAATATTCAAAAAGCAGAACTATCACATAGACAAGTTAAGAGACAAATTGAAAAATTTAATGATGATAAAGAGTATAAATTATCACTTAAAGCGTATAATAGGGACTTGTATAACAGGATGATCAAAGGTGTTGTTGAGAAGCAAGATGAACTAGGTTTAGAAACAGCTAACAAAAATAAAGAAATAAAGATAAATCGAATAAAATACGATGTAGAAAAAGCATATTTTGACATATTGCAAGCAGAAAAACAAGTAGAAATAGCAGATGAGGGCAGAAAGTTATCACAGGAACAGTATGATCACAGCAAGAAAATGTTTGAACTAGGTACTATATCCAAACAACAGCTTTTAGAATCAGAGCTAAATTTATCAAATGCTAAATCTGGATATGATAATGCAGTAATGGCATATGATTTACAAAAACTTAATTTTAATAGAACTATAGGTCTTGATTATGATACAAAGGTAAAACTAGTAGATAAATTTGAATTTGATGTTGAAAAAGAAGAAGCCGTAGATTTAAATGAGTCGATTAAAACAGCTTTAGAAAACAACTTTTCAGTATATATGGCTGAGCAAAACGTAGAGTTGGGTAAGTTAACGCTAGAAGTAGTTAAAATAGATTATCCAGAAAATACAACTAAATATAAAGATCAGCAAATAAGTGTTATGCAATCAGAAAAACAGCTAGAAACAGCAAAAAATGGTATTGAAATGGCTGTTAGATCATCTTATATTCAAATGCAAAATGCTAAAAAACAAATAGCTTCATACGAGCTTGCTGTTACAAAAGCAGAGTCAGCTTATAAGCTTTCAGAGCTTAGCTTTAAAATAGGACAGGGAAAATCAAGTGATGTAAAAGGTGCTCAAATTAGTCTTGAACAATCAAAATATAATTTAGCAAAACAAATATATGCATATAACATGGCAAAACTTGATTTCAAATATGGCTTAGGAATAGGATATTAAATTAAAAAAAATAAAGATTATTTTTAAAATATAGAACTCCTGCTTATTAGAGTGGGAGTTTTTTATATGGAACATTGTTCTTACAAATAAAGACTAATAAATATAGTAAAATTCATCCCAAATGTTGTATAATTAAATATAGAATTAAGTCCATAAATTTTGTTCTAGGATTAAATACTATGCTCATTTCTAAATAAATAATCAATATTAAAAATTGATTACAATGAAGGAAAAAACAGAAATATAAAGAATATAGTAAATAGTGATTAAAAGGAGGAGGGTTATTAACTGTTGAAACAAAATTATAAAACTTTATAAAACAGTGTTGATTTTTTATAGCTTAATTATTTATGATATATATAAGAGGTGATTAAGTTGAAGTATTTATCAATAGCAGAAATGTCAAAAAAATTAAATGTGTCAGTACAAACATTAAGAAATTGGGATAAAAAAGGAAAATTAAAGCCACACCATACCACTGTTAGGGTTACAGATATTACTCTCAAGAACAATTAAACAAGATACTAGGAATAAAAGAAAAGCCTAGAAAAGTCATTGGATATTGCAGAGTTTCAAGTAATAAACAAAAAGAAGACCTTAAAAGGCAAATGCAAAATATGAAAACATACTTGATGGCTCAAGGAGTTCCTTTTGAAATAATAACCGATATAGGAAGTGGTATTAATTATAAGAAAAAAGATAAAACGTATAACTCAAAACGAAATTGATAAGGTTGTTGTTTTATATGAGGATAGATTATTAAGATTTGGGTTTGAATTAGTAGAGTATGTTGCAAGTTTATATAATTGCGACATTGAGGTTGTAGATACAACAGAGAAAACAGAGCAACAGGAATTAGTGGAAGATATGATTCAAATAGTAAAGTGTTCAGTGCTAAATTTCAAGGTAAAAGAGCAAACAAAGCTAAAAAAATGATTAAGGAGTTGGTAGAGGATGATACTAGCGAAGAAAGTTAGGCTTTTCCCTTCTCCTATTCAAGAACAAAAACTATGGCAATCAGTTGGCACTGCAAGATATATATATAATTGGACACTTGTAAAACAAGAAGAAAATTATAAGAATGGTGGTAAATTTATATCAGATGGTGATTTAAGAAAAGAAATCACCATAATGAAGCAAACAGAAGAATATAGGTGGCTTAAAGAAGTATCAAATAATGTAGCAAAACAAGCTGTAAAAGATGCGTGTAATGCATACAAAAGTTTTTTTAAAGGATTAGCAGATAAGCCAAGATTTAAAAATCGAAAGAAGAGTAAGCCATATTTCTACAATGATACAAGTAAGTTAAAAGCAAAGTCTAAAATAGTTCTTATAGAAAAAGTAGGTTGGATTAAAACAGCAGAACAAATACCTATGAATGTAAAATATACGAATCCAAGAGTAAGCTTTGACGGAAAGTACTGGTACTTATCTGTAGGGATTGAAAAAGAAAATGAAGCAGTAGAATTAACGGATGAAAGTATAGGTATAGATGTAGGTGTCAAAGACCTTGCTGTATGCTCAAATGGAATGACTTTTAAAAATATTAATAAAACAAGATTAGTTAAGAAATTAGAAAAAAGATTACGTAGGTTGCAACGTAAAATATCAAGAAAATATGAATTAAATAAAGAAGGGAGGAAGTTCGTCAAAACAAGCAACATTATAAAACTTGAAAAGCAAATTAGATTACTTCATAGAAGATTATCTAATATTAGGAACAATCACTTACACCAAGTAACTACTAAGATAGTGAAAACCAAGCCATCAAGAGTAGTTATGGAAACACTTAATATTAAAGGCATGATGAAGAATAAACATCTATCAAAAGCTATAGCACAGCAAGGATTATATGAATTCAAAAGACAACTTCAGTATAAAAGTGAGTTGTATGGAATAGAATTTGTTGAAGCTGATAAATGGTATCCATCATCAAAAACTTGTAGTGAGTGTGGTCATATAAAATCTAAATTATCACTATCAGAAAGAACTTATATCTGCGAAGAATGTGGAGCAGTAATTGATAGAGATTTCAATGCTGCAATTAATTTAAGCAGATATTCAGCATAACTACTTAAACAGTTATGTTTGAGGTGTAGGATTCGTTGTATCCGAAGTTAAGCCCTTGGAGTGTTATATCAAACGAAAGTAGTATATTCTTAGGAATTACAAAATCGAACATGTTGAAAAGGGAATTAAACAAGCTTTATAAAGTTTTGTAAGGTTTTGGCAACGGTTCATTCGCATGAAGATTAGAAGAAGTAAGTATTTTATTTTATTAGTTGTAGCAATTTTAGTAGTAATGCAAACAACTGCTTTCGCTCAAACATTTACTGATGTACCTGATTGGGCAAAATCGTATATAGAAAAAATGAACGAAGCTGGTATAATAACTGGATATGGAGATGGTACATTTAGACCAAATGGTCAGGTAACTAGAGAACAAGCAATGGTAATGATAGGCAGAATGCTTAAAATGGACAGCCAAAAAAAGGCAGAGGCTGTAAAAGAGCATGAAGCATTTATGAATGAGGTAGGAGTTTCATCTTGGGCTAAAGAAGGTGTAGCTGTTTGTTTATCTTCTGGTATAGTTAGCAAGGATGTAATAAAAACCAAATTTTATGTCGCTAAAGTGCCTCAAACAGTACAAAAAGATGAACTATGTATATATTTAACTAGAGCAATGGGTTTAGAAGGTGAAGCAAAAAGTAAGGTTATAATAAACCTTCCATTTATAGATTCAGAGTTAATGGCATTAAAGGTACAAGCTTACGTCGAAGTCATGATAGAAAAAGAGGTAATAAACAAAGCAGGTGATGCACAAGGTAAATTTAATCCAAAATCAACAGTAAATAGAGCTGTAATGGCTAAAATGCTTTGTGTAGCTTATGATTATATGCAAAATAATGATGTAAGTACTGTTATAGATGATGGTGAAGGAGACAATGAAGATAGTAATAATGATGTTAAAACTGTCGATATAGATGGAAGTATTACAGACTTACTTTTGGCTGGCAAAGAAGCTTACATAACAGTTGATGGACCTGAAAGTGATGATGTAGTGTATATAGCCGGTCCTGATAGTAAGATATATATAGATGGTAAGCTAAAAGATTTTGATGATTTATCAGAAGGCTTAAATGTTATAGTTAAGGTTACTCAAGACAAAAAAATCGTAGAGCTAAATGGTACTACTATATCTAAGGAATACGAAGGAACTATCAAAGAAAGAATACTTGCTAATCCTGTTAAAATACAGATAGAATATAAGGTAGGTACTAAAAAGTATAACGAGACTTTTAAAGTAGATGATGACGTAGAAGTTACACTAGACGGCAAGGATGCTTTTATATATCAAGTAGATAAAGGTGATATAGCTACTATAGATGTTAGAAATAATATGATTGTAGCTATTGACGCAGAGAGTAAAAACAAAGATGTAACAGGTGTTATAAAAGATCTAAGTTTCAAGCCTGACCCTGTATTAACTATAGAAAATAACAATGGTATAACTTTAGAATATGAGATAGACAATAGTGCATCAATAAAAAGAAATAAAAAATCAGCTGAAATAACAGATTTAAAAATCGGTGATAAAGTTGAGCTTGAAGTAGAATACAATGTTATAGACAGAATTGAAGCAAGTGTCATAAAAACTGATGATGAAGGTACAATAGAAGCAATACTTATTGCAAAAAATAACAAATTAACGATTACAAATAAAGAAAAAGAAGAAGTATCATATTTTCTATCAAATAATGTAGAAATAGAAATAGATAACAAAAAAAGCACTATATATGATTTAAGACTAGGTTACTTTGTAGAGCTAGAAGTTGAGAGTGATGAAATTGTAGAAATAGATGCTAAGGCAACAAGTATAGGCAGTCAATATGAAGGTACTATTACCTACATAAATGAAGATGCAAATGTAATGATTATATCGGTTTATAATTATGATAAAAAGGAAACAGAAGATGTAAGAGTAGATGTAACTGATAAAACATCATTCATAGATATATCTGGAGATTCAACTAGATTCAGATATTTAGATGAACATGATAAAGTTATAGTAATAGGCGAGTCTGATGGAGGAATATTTAAGGCTAAAACAGTCATTGTTACAAGTGAACATTAGACCAAATGTATTTTGAGTTAGTCTTCTATGGGGTGTTTCAATTCATTATTTGAGACACCCCTTATCTTTTAGACGCATAATATTACAAACATATTAAGAAATATTATAGCTTTATATCATTTCATTTACAAGTTAGTGGCAAGTGTATTATAGTCTTATGACATATGATATAATATCCCTAAAATTAAGAATAACAAGGGGGGTAACAACAGTTGTAAAATATATATAAATATCTATAAAAACCTATATAAATATTATACAAATCATAGTTTAATATTTATATGAGGTGATAAAAATGAAATATTATTCAATAGGTGAGTTTTCAAGATTGATTGATAAGACAATACAAACTTTAAGAAATTGGGATAATAATGGCAAATTAAAAAACCGCATCATATATCTAAAGGTGGTTTTAGATATTATTCACAAGAGCAACTTAATCATTTTTTAGGAATTAAAGGAGAAAAACAACTAAATAGAAAAGTAATAGGGTATTGTAGAGTTAGTTCTCACAAACAAAAAGATGACCTTGAAAGACAAATTGAAAATGTTAAAACCTATATGTATGCTAAGGGTTATCAGTTTGCTATTATAAAGGATATAGGAAGTGGGATTAATTACAATAAAAAAGGATTAAATCAACTAATAGATATGATAACTAATTCAGAAGTTGATAAAGTGGTAATTTTGTATAAGGATAGATTAATAAGGTTTGGATTTGAACTTATAGAAAATCTATGTAATAAATATGGAACTACTATTGAAATCATAGACAATACAGAAAAGACAGAAGAACAGGAATTAGTTGAGGATTTAATTCAAATTGTTACAGTTTTTAGTTGCGGATTTCAAGATAAAAGAGCTAATAAGGCAAAGAAAATGATTAAGGAGTTATTGAAAGATGATACTGGTAAAGAAGATTAGAATTATTCCAAATGTAGAACAGGAACAAAAATTATGGCAGTCAGTTGGAACTGCAAGATTCATATATAATTGGACACTGGTAAAACAAGAAGAAAATTATAAGAATGGTGGTAAATTTATATCAGATGGTGATTTAAGAAAAGAAATCACCATAATGAAACAAACAGAAGAATATAGGTGGCTTAAAGAAGTATCAAATAATGTAGCAAAACAAGCTGTAAAAGATGCGTGTAATGCATACATAAGTTTTTTTAAAGGATTAGCAGATAAGCCAAGATTTAAAAATCGAAAGAAAAGTAAGCCATCATTCTATAATGACAATATGAAGTTAAAAGTTAAATCTAAAATGGTTCTGATTGAAAAAGTAGGTTGGATTAAAACAGCAGAACAAATACCTATGAATGTTAAATATACGAATCCAAGAGTAAGCTTTGATGGGAAGTATTGGTATATATCTGTAGGTATTGAGAAAGAAAATCCAAAAGTGGAATTAACTAATGAAAGTATTGGAATTGATGTAGGAGTAAAGGAGTTAGCAATATGCTCAAATGGAATGACTTTCAAAAATATTAATAAAACAAGATTAGTTAAGAAATTAGAAAAAAGATTACGTAGGTTGCAACGTAAAATATCAAGAAAATATGAATTAAATAAAGAAGGGAGGAAGTTCGTCAAAACAAGCAACATTATAAAACTCGAAAAGCAAATTAGATTACTTCATAGAAGATTATCTAATATTAGGAACAATTACTTACACCAAGCAACTATTAAGATAGTGAAAACCAAGCCATCAAGAGTAGTTATGGAAACACTTAATATTAAAGGCATGATGAAGAATAAACATCTATCTAAAGCTATAGCACAGCAAGGGTTATATGAATTCAAAAGAAAACTTCAGTATAAATGTGAGTTCTATGGAATTGAATTTGTTGAAGCTGATAAATGGTATCCATCATCAAAAACTTGTAGTGAGTGTGGTCATATAAAATCTAAATTATCACTATCAGAAAGAACTTATATCTGCGAAGAATGTGGAGCAGTAATTGATAGAGAT
Source organism: Abyssisolibacter fermentans (assembly GCF_001559865.1). Classification (NCBI taxonomy): domain Bacteria; kingdom Bacillati; phylum Bacillota; class Clostridia; order Eubacteriales; family Clostridiaceae; genus Abyssisolibacter; species Abyssisolibacter fermentans. Next base: position 190,847 of record NZ_LOHE01000090.1, on the reverse strand, counting down.
TTCAATGCTGCGATTAATTTAAGTAGATATTCAGCATAATTACTTAAACAGTTATGTTTGAGGTGTAGGATTCGTTGTATCCGAAGTTAAGCCCTTGGAGTACTATACAAACCAAAGTAGCTTAGGCAAAATGGAGTACGTTGAACAGGGAATTAAACAGACTTTATAGAGTTTTATAGAGTTTTGGCAACGGAAGAGATATGACACATTTATTCACAAAATTAAATCCTTTTGCAGTGAGTATTATAATAGTAATAATGATTATACTTGTAGTTGCTGTTATAGCTAGTATAAAAATTAGAAATAAGTATAGAAGGATTAGTAAAGAGTTAAAGGCACTAAAGGAAGGTAATGAGAGCAGCAGTCAATTATTAAGCCAAATTGTTAATGACTATAAAGTAGCTGCTGGTGAGAATATAGATCAAGTTAACACTCAAGCAATAATAGAAAAGAATTTTTCAAATCATTTGTCTAAGTCAATCTTTGGAGAGAGGTTTGTTAAAGCTTCAGTTTCATTGATGATAATATTAGGTTTATTGGGTACTTTTTATGGATTAACACTATCAATAGGAAAGCTAGTTGAATTATTAAGTGCAAGCTCTAACACAGATGTATTGAATTCTATGGATTCTGTTGTTTCAGGATTAATAAACTCTGTAAAAGGTATGTCAGTTGCATTTGTAACATCATTGTTTGGTATAGGATCAGCTATTATTATGACAATATTAAAGATATTCTATGATGTAGAAGGAGAAAAAGTAGCGGTTATGGTAGATATGGAAGAATATCTAGATAACGTAGTTGCTAAAGAGTTTACAATAACTAAAGAAAACAGATTATCAGAGATATCAACAAACTTAACTAAAAGCTTTACAGATTTAAGTGGCAATATAGAAGAAAGCTTCAAATTTATGATGAAAACATACAGTGAAAATGTTGCAATGTCAACTAAATCAATAGAAAATGCTTCATTGACATTATTTAAAACAACAGAAAAATTTGATGAATCTTTAAATAAATTTGCAGAAAACACAAGAGATTTTGGAGAATTCAACTATAATCTTAGAACTAATATAGAAAGAATGAACGTAGCATTTGCAAACTTTACAGAAGATATAAAAGGTAACATGAGAAACTTAACAAAATGTCACGAAGTATATAATCAGATAGCAACATCTTTAGATAAAATAGAAAAAAAGAATTAGATATTATAGAGGAGACGAAAGGAGGCAATGAACATGAAAGCAAGAAGCAGGCGATTTGTAAAGGATAGTGATACTCAAAATTTTTGGCCTTCTTTTACAGATATGATTTCTACAATAGCGCTAATACTATTTTTTCTCATGATTTTGGCATACATACAAAATATAATTTCGGGTAGTAATCTTGAGTATGCAAAAAAACAGGTATTAGATAAAGAGAAAATGCTGGAAGCGTCAAATGCAGAAATTAGTAGGGCTGAAAGACAATTGAGATTATTGGAAGATAAAATAGATAAGGCGAGAGCAGAAGTTAAAAAGGGCGAGATAGCATTAAAGCTTTCTGAGGAAGAAGTAGAGCTTCAAAAAGAAATAATTGCTGAAAGTAACAAAGAACTTGGCAATTTAAGATCTAAGCTTCAAGGGGTTGCTTTCTTGAGAGTAGGAGTACTTAAAAAAGTTAAAGCATCTGTAGAAAACGAACTTGGAAGTACGAATGATGCTGGTGAGCAGCTTGTATCTATAGCTGACAATGGAAATATAGTTATAAACGAAGGCTTAGTATTTGATTATAACTCTTCAACAGTTAAAAAAGAAGGTAAAGAATTATTGGACAACCTTGCAAAGGCATTTGAAAATGTACTAGACGATTCAAGCGTAAGAGGCAATATAGATGCTATCAGTATCCAAGGACATACAGATACAGAGAGTTCAGCACAATACAACAGAGAACTTTCAGCTAAAAGAGCCACATCTGTATTGAATTATATAATGAGTTCAAATAAGAATTTAGAAAACAAATATGGTAGATATTTTGTCGCAAGTGCATATTCTGAATTTAGACCGATTAGTAAAGGTAATAGTAAAGAAGCTCATGCTAAAAACAGGAGAATAGAGATATCAATAATTCTAAAAGATTCAAATATACAAAACATAATATCTGAATACCTTGAAGATTCAATGAATGTATTTAAAGATATCTATGAAAACACAGATAATAATTAAGTCTTGTTCTATAGATTTAAAATAGAATTTTAAGAGGGGACAACTCAAAATATTTCTTTGAGTTGCCCCCTTTTTTGGTTGTTTAGTTAGTCACAGAACTCTATGCTGCTTATAAATTCCATTTTGCATGTTTAAAGCGACTCATTTTCCCCCATACAGTAGTTGTAAATATCACCAATATAGTTACTAGGGAACCATCTCATGTTTCTTTGAAAGCGTGACTTCAAGAGTTCGTTTCTTCATCGCTGCTAAGTAGAGAACCAAAATCTACGATTTTGAGTGAATCACTTACTGCTAGGAACGCAGTGAGTAGTGAGTTTCTTATCTACTAAAAGAAACGGGCTCTTGCCCAGCTGTCAAAGATTATGAGATGGGTCCCCTCGTCCAAAACTTGTGAGCTAACTCATTGTAAGTTATCCACATTTTTTTAATTTTAGTTTTGTAACTACCTATTTGGTTGTTACAAAATTATTGCATATCCATCATACCTTGAAAAGCTTCAAGCATGTTACCTGCAACAGCATTAGCAATATCATTATCAGCTTCGATTAACCATTTGCCGTCTTTTTGAACTAATTTAACTTCCAAATCTTTTGATATAGTTTCTATGTCTCCTTGTAGCTTTTCAATCATAGATTTTTCAATATCGGCTGTTATTTCTTCTTGGCTTTTTTCAGATGTATCATCTGCTGCCTGTGAAAAAGCCGCTACCATTGCTTCCTGCATAACTTCTAACATTACATTACCGATATTAGGAATGTCTAAGTTTACCTTTACAACAGCATTATCGTCATTAATCTCTTCGTCCTTTATTTCGAACTTGATTTTAGACATAGCTTTAATTATGATTTCAGTTTTTTCCTTGTCTTCGTCTTCATCAGCAACTTGTCCAATTCCATATTCCTCTGCATTAACAACGTACTCAGCTAATTTATCATAATTACCATTTTGCACACATTCAAAAAAAGCATTAACAGTACCTTTAGGCGAATTAGAATCAGATTCTCCACAGCTGCATAAAATCAAACACAGAATACATAAAACACTTAATAATTTTATCTTTTTCAAAAAATCCCTCCTCTACTGTATTTATTATACAGTAGACTATGATTATAAGCAAATTTATTTGGATATAATTACAAGATCACATAATTTTAAAATATTTCTTGACATAAGTATGTACAATAAAATATTATTATGATATATTGACTGACTAGTCAGTTTTGATAAAATAGTTTTGGAGGAGGAAGTTCCGTGAAAAAATATGTAATAGTTATATTAACAATATTATTAACTTTAACATTAATAACTGGATGTAGCAGTAGTAAAGAAAATGGTGAACAAAATCAAGAAGAAAAATATATACCAGTTGAGGTTAGTAGCTGTAAGCAAATGACCATATCAAATGAAATAACTGTAAATGGAAAGGTATATCCTGATAAGGATGTTATGATAATACCTAAAATAGTAGGTAAGGTTGTAAAAATTAATGTTGAAGTAGGACAGAATGTTCAAAAAGATGATGTATTGTTTACATTAGATAAAAGTGACATAGAAAAACAAGTAACTCAAGCTAAAACATCATTAGATTCTGCAAAGGTAAATTATGAAAGAACAAGAGAACAGGTGAAAAATGCAAAGGTATCCTTTGAAAGGACTAAACAGCTATATGAAGAAGGTGCTATATCAAAGGCTCAATATGAACAAGCAGAATTAGCAGCTTCGGACAAGAATATAGAAGCGGTAGAGGCAAGTGTCAATCAAGCACAAGTTGCTTATGACCAAACAGTAGATGCACTTAAAAACATAACCGTAAAAGCACCTATAAGCGGTACAATTGCAAGTGTAAATATAGATGAAGGTGAATATGCCACAACTGCACAGCCAGCTATAACAATAGTTGATGATTCGATTGTATCAGTTCAAGTTGATATAACAGAGGATATTGTTAATCAGATTTATAAAGATAAAGAAATATTAGTATCAATTAATGCAGCCGGATTAGAAAACATAAAAGGAAAGATATATGCAGTAAGTCCTTCAGCAGATGCAAGAACACAGCTTTATCCAGTGAAAATATTACTAAATAATGAAGCTGGGAAAATTAAAGCAGGTATGTTTGCAGCTGTGTCATTGAATATTGATATTAGAGAAAATACTTTGACAGTTCCAAGCGATGCTGTTATTAAAGAAGATAATATGGATGTTGTATATACCGTTAGTGATAATAAAGCTGTGCGAAATGAAGTTGAGTTGGGATTAGATAATGGAATACATGTTGAAATATTATCGGGTTTGAAGGTTGGTGACAAAGTAATAATCAAAGGTCAAAATTTTGTGCAAGAAGGATCAGTTATAAAAGTTGTAAGAGGTGAAAATTAATGGGTATATATAAATTTGCGGTTAAGAGACCTGTTACAATTATTATGATTGTCTTAATAGCCATTCTTTTAGGGGGAGTGTCTCTTACAAGGCTACCAATAGATTTATTGCCAGATTTTGAAGTGCCAATAGCTATAGTAATTACAAATTATTCAGGCGTTGGTCCACAGGAGATAGAAAAGCTAGTAACGAAGCCTATAGAAGAATCTATAGCTACTATGAATAATATAAAAGAAGTTACCTCCATATCGAGTGAGGGTAGTTCTATAGTTATAGCAGAGCTTAATTTTGGTACGGATATGGATTTTGCTGCGTTGGAAATGAGAGAAAAGGTTGACTTAATAAAAGGCTTTTTACCAGATGAAGCAGCTGAACCAATGGTTATGAAAATAGACCCAAATGCTATGCCTATAATGCAAGTTTCGCTGTATGGAAATAAAGATTTAGCATATTTGCAAAATTTCGCAGAAGATATAATAAAGCCAAGATTAGAGAGATTAGAAGGAGTTGCTTCTGTTGATGTAACTGGAGGACATGAAAAACAAGTTGAAATAGTATTGGATAAATCAAAGGCAGAAGGCTATGGTTTATCACAAGATTATGTTTCTAATGTTATTTCTGCTGAGAATCTTAATCTACCTGGTGGGGAAGTAGAAAAAGGAGATAAGAGACTTATAATTAGAACGATAGGTGAATTTACAAGTATTAATGAGATAAAGAACTTACCGATACCATTAAGAAACGGCGGAGTGGTCAAGTTAAAAGATGTTGCAGAGGTTGATTTTACTAGCAAGCGTACATCATCATTAAATAGGATGAATGGACTAAGAAGTATAAATCTTTCTTTGCAAAAGCAATCCGGGACAAATACTGTAAAAGTTGCAGATAAGGTTAATAATGAACTTAAAAAAATAAAAAATGAATATCAAAATATAAAAATAGAATCTGTAATAGATCAGTCACAATATATAAAAGCAGCTATAAATGGAGTAGTAAAAGACGCTTTATTTGGCGCATTATTAGCAATTATTATTTTATATATTTTCTTAAAAAATCTAAGAACAACTTTTATAATAGGAACATCTATACCTGTTTCAATAATTGTCACTTTTGTATTATTATATATGAGTGATATTACACTAAATCTAATGACATTAGGAGGTTTAGCGTTAGGTGTTGGAATGCTTGTTGATAATGCTATAGTTGTTTTAGAAAATATCTATAGATATAGACAAGATGGCTATTCTAGAGCAGAGGCTGCAATAAAAGGAGCTAAAGAAGTCGGAATGGCAGTAACTGCGTCTACATTAACAACTATTGCAGTGTTCTTGCCAATAGTCTATGTTGAAGGAATTACATCAACTATATTTAGAGAACTTGCATTAACGGTTACATTATCTTTAGTAGCATCTTTGGTTGTTTCATTAACTTTAATTCCAATGCTGTCATCTAAGATATTAAAAGTTAGCAAGAAAGAAGCTGGTGATTATAGTGAATACCTTAAGTTCAATGCAGTCTTATACAAGGCATTTGATAAAGTATATGAGAAGTTAGTTAAAAGGTATAAAAGACTATTATCATATTGTATTACGCATAGAAAGCTTTCGGTATTATTAGCATTAATAATATTTATAGGATCAATTTCTTCGCTAGTTACAGTAGGTGCTGAATTTTTCCCGGAATCTGACGAGGGACAGTTTAATATTAATGTAACTTTGCCAACAGGAGTTGAATTAGAAAAAACAACAGAAGTCGTGTCTGAAATAGAAAACATTTTAACCAACGTAAAGGACTTAAAGATTATTTATTCAGCTATTGGTTCAAATGGTGGCATGGGTATAACAAGTCAATCAGAGAATACAGCTACTATATTTGTAATGACAGAAGATCTTAACAAAAGAGATAGAGCTACTAGTGAAATAGCAGATGAAGTTAGGAATTTAGTAAAGGATATACCAGGTGCTGATATTGAAGTTAAAGTATCTTCGGCAATGATGGGTGGTGCATTTGGAGGAGCGCCAGTCAGCATAAGTGTTAAAGGTGATAATTTAGAAACATTAAAAGATATAGGCGAAGATATTAAAAATATAATTCAAGAGGTAGAAGGAACTATTGAAGTTACAAGTGATATGAGCGAAGGTATACCAGAGGTTCAAGTAGTTATAAACAGGCTTAATGCATCTAGCTATGGATTATCAGCAGGACAAATTGCTAATGCAGTTAAATCAACTGCCAAAGGTAAAATATCTACAAGGTATAAATACGAAGGAGACGAGATAGATGTTATAGTTAAGGGAAGTGGTGTATATACAGAAAGTATATCACAGTTAAAACACTTAAATATACAAACTCCAGCAGGAATTAGTATACCTTTAGGATTAGTTGCAGAAGTAGATATCAAAAGAGGTCCTATTTCTATTAATAGAGAAGGTCAAGCTAGAGTTGTTAAAATAACAGGCAGTATAATTGGAAGAGACCTTGGTAGTGTAGGAACAGATGTCAAAGAAAAACTTAGTAACTATGAGATGCCACAAGGTTATGTTTATGAGATAGAAGGTCAAAACAAGGAATTAGTTGATGCATTTAAAGATTTAGGATTAGCGTTAGTATTGGCGATATTACTTGTATATATGATACTGGCTTCACAGTTTGAATCACTATTACATCCGTTTGTAATAATGTTGTCAGTGCCTTTAGCATTTGCAGGAGGTGCATTAGGTTTATTTATTTCTCAAAGAGCTGTAAGTGTGCCTGCTATAATAGGTTTTATAATTTTAACAGGTATAGTTGTTAATGATTCTATTGTATTAGTAGATTATATTAATACAAGAAGAAGTGAGGGCGAGGATAGAGAAGCAGCTATATTAAATGCTGGACCAATTAGACTAAGACCTATACTAATGACTACATTTACGACAGTGTTAGGTTTAGTGCCTATAGCTATAGGTATAGGTGAAGGCTCAGAGGCTTTAGCACCTTTAGGTTCAGTAGTTATAGGTGGTATGTTACTTTCTACATTTTTAATACTTGTTTTTATACCTGTAGTGTATACTATATTTGATGATATAAAGGTTTTTTTAACTAGGAAAATAAAAGGAAAAAGTAATTAGTATGAAAGGATGAATCAAATGGCATCAAAAGTTGATAAGCGAAAGGCTATATTAGAATCTGCTTTAAAGAATTTTTCTAAAAATGGGTTTTATAAAGCTAAAATATATGATATTGCAAAAGATGCTGGTGTTGGTAAGGGAACAGTATATGAATATTTTGAGAGTAAAAAATCTCTATTTGAAAATCTAATAAAGGAAGGTACACATCAATATATAGAAGAGGCATTGGTAATACTTCAATCAAATAATGATTTTCATGATAAAATAAGAGAATTTTCAAAGTTTCATTGGAAATATATGTGCAAACACAGCTTTTTAATAAGAATAATGCAATCAGAAATAAATATGCCAAATGATTTATGCTCTAATATACATGATTCTAGGATTAAAGCATTAAATTTATTTAAAACAATTACTAAGGAAGCTATAGATAATGGTCAAATAAGAAGTGATGTTGATGCAGATATGGTATGTATGATACTAAATGGTTCGATAGCACAATACTTTATAAAGAAAATAATGGTAGATGATAATGAATTAAGTGAAGAAGAATTAGATAAATTTTTGGATATATTAATTAATGGTATAGGTTAGGGGTTTACAATTTATTATAAAAGTTATAAGCTTGTTATTGAGATAAGGTTTTAAATATTGTGTTTAGGGGGAAGGACAATGGAAAAAGCTATGATTAGATTAAGAATGAGTATGCATGATGCTCATTATGGTGGCAATCTAGTAGATGGAGCTAAGATGCTTCAGCTTTTTGGTGATGTTGCAACAGAACTACTTATAAGAAATGATGGAGATGAAGGTTTATTTGCTGGTTATGAAGATGTACAGTTTTTAGCACCTGTTTATGCAGGAGATTATATTGAAGCTGTAGGAACAATAACTAAAGTGGGTAACAGTTCTAGAAAAATGGAATTTGAAGCTAGGAAGGTTATAATTCCTAGACCTGATATAAATGATTCTGCTTGTGATGCATTAGATGAACCTATTATAGTTTGCAAAGCTGTAGGAACATGCGTAGTGCCAAAAGATAAGCAAAGAAAATAGGATTAACTAGCTAATTAATTTATTCTTTGGGGGGAATATTTTATGCAAAAACTTATAATAACAGCAGCTTTAACAGGAGCTGAAGTTACAAGAGAGCAACAACCTAATCTTCCTATTACACCACAGGAGATAGGGGAAGCTGCATATGAAGCGTATAAAGCAGGAGTTAGTATTGTTCATATTCATGCAAGAGATAAGGATGGAAAGCCTACTCAAGATTTTAATACTTATAAAGCTATAAAAGAAGAAGTAGAAAAAAGATGTCCAGTAATATTTCAACCTTCAACAGGTGGGGCAGTGTGGCACAGTCCAGAAGAACGATTACAACCTGTTGAGCTAAAACCAGAAATGGCTACTTTAAGTGCAGGAACATGTAATTTTGGTGCAGATGTATTTATGAATTCTCAAGACTATATGGAAAAGTTTGCTTTAAGAATGAAAGAGCTAGGTGTTAAACCAGAAATAGAAGTTTTTGAAAGAGGCATGATAAACAATGCTATCAGATTAGCTAAAAAAGGCTTAGTAAAAACACCAATGCACTTTGATTTCGTTATGGGAGTTCCAGGTGCAATACCTGGAGAATTGAGAGATTTATTATACTTAGTAGAAAGTATACCAGCTGGAAGTACTTGGACAGTTGCAGGAATAGGTAGATATGAATTACCGTTAGCAACAGCAAGTATAATGCTGGGAGGACATGTAAGAGTAGGATTTGAAGATAATATATATTATAAAAAAGGTGAGATTGCAAAATCCAATGCTCAGTTAGTAGAGAGAATAGCTCGATTAGCTAAAGAACTGGGCAGAGAGGTAGCAACACCAGATGAAGCAAGAGAAATACTAGGTTTAAAATAGGAATATACAATAGTTTGGAAAATATATCTAAATTAAAGTGTTTATAAAATATAATTTTAATAATATGGCTTTAATAGGCAGAAAAGAGGAAATTTCTGCTCAATTCCTTAGCAGGAATATTAGATTGATGCCAAATTGAAATTGGGGTTTCCAGCTTTAAAAAAGCAAGTGTTTAGTTATAACACTTGCTTTTGTTTGAATATATATTATAATATATGTGACAGATAAGTAAAAATCGTTAAATTTGCAGATAATATAATTATTAGCTTGGATTATCATTGAATAATATGCAGTGTAGTATTATTTTCTGTGAATAATCTGGGCACAAGGTAAAGGAGGAGTTACATTGTTAGTATCAGGATCAGATTTAATGAAACATGCACATGAGAACGGTTATGCAGTAGGAGCTTTTAATGTAAACAATATGGAGATAGTTCAAGCTATAATTGAAGCAGCTGAACAAACACAATCTCCAGTAATTATGCAGGCAAGCCAAGGAGGATTAAAATACGCAGGAGTTGAGTACATAGCAGAAATGGCTAAGGTAGCAGCTAGAAATGCATCAGTTCCAGTAGCGATACACTTAGACCACGGTACAGATTTTGTTCAAATTATGCAGTGCATTAGAAATGGATTTACATCAGTTATGATTGATGCTTCTAAACATGAATTAGACAAAAACATAGAAATAACAAAAAATATTGTTGAAATTGCCCATGCAGTAGGAGTTTCAGCAGAGGCTGAATTAGGAAAAATTGGTGGTACAGAAGACGATATAACAGTAGATGAAAGAGAAGCTACTTTTACAGACCCTGATGAAGCAGAGAGATTTGTAAAAGAAACAGGAGTAGACTTTTTAGCTATAGCTGTTGGAACAGCACATGGTCCTTATAAAGGAGAGCCTAAATTAGATTTTGATAGAATCAAGGTAATAAAAGAAAGATTAAATATTCCGCTAGTATTACATGGTTCTTCAGGAGTACCAGAGGATAGCATTAGGAAAGCTGTAAGCTTAGGAATAAACAAAATCAATATTGATACAGATATAAGAATGGCATTTAATAGAGCTGTTAGAAAGTTTGTAGAAGAAAATCCTGATGTATATGATCCAAGAAAAATTGTTGGAGCTGCAAGAAAGGAAATGACACAAGTAATAGCAGAAAAAATGAAGATGTTTGGATCAGAAGGCAAAGCTTGGAAATAAAAAAGGAGGCAAATTCTGATTATGAAGCTGTTTATTGATACTGCAAATATTGATGAAATTAAAGAGATTAATGAGTGGGGTGTAATTTGTGGAGTAACAACGAATCCATCATTAATTGCAAAAGAGGGAAGAGACTTCAAACAAGTAATTTCAGAAATAATCGAAATAGTTGATGGCCCTATAAGTGCAGAAGTAATAAGCTTAAAAAAAGATGATATGCTTACAGAAGCTGAGGAGCTTGCAAAAATTCATCCTAATATAGTAATTAAAATCCCTATGACAGATGAAGGGTTGAAGGCTGTAAAAGAATTGACTAAAAAAGGTATTAAAACAAATGTTACTTTAGTATTTTCAGCCGCGCAAGCGTTATTAGCAGCAAGAGCAGGTGCTACCTATGTAAGTCCCTTTGTTGGTAGAATGGACGACATTGGTAATGAGGGTTTAGATATTATTAGAGATATAGTAGATGTTTTTGATCTTCATGGTATTAAGACAGAAATAATAACAGCAAGTATTAGAACTCCAATGCATGTTATCAAAGCTGCAAAAGAAGGTGCACATATAGCAACTATACCATATAAGGTGTTCAAAGCTATGGTCAAGCATCCTTTAACAGACAATGGAATAGAACGTTTTTTGAAAGATTGGGAAAGTGTAAACAAATAATACTATGACTGTCTTGGGATGATTAGTTGATTATTTCAAGACAGTTTTTTACGTAAAAATGAAAAATAAAACAACATTTGACCATGAATATTTTCAAATCAATTATTACTTTATCAATTTTTATTTTAAGTACATTTCTAAAAAGAAGGATATAAAATTATTTCTTATTTTGATAATTGTTCTTAGCTAAATTTACTAACTCAAAAAATTTATTATTGTAAAAAATGATGCTAAATAGATGCATTTTATTAGAGTCATATTACAATAAATAGGTATTATAAAGTATTTTTTGAATAAACTTAGAGATAATATGGTTTATTACATAAAAAACTTTGGAGGGATTTTTATGGATAGAAATTTAGCTATTTCATTAGTTAGAGTTACAGAAACAGCTGCTTTGGCATCTGCTAAATATATGGGAAGAGGAGATAAGATTTCTGCTGACCAAGCTGCTGTAGATGGAATGAGAGCTGCTTTTGATATGGTTGATGTTAAAGGGACAGTTGTTATTGGTGAAGGTGAAAAAGACAAAGCACCTATGTTATACATAGGAGAAACTATAGGAGCAGCTAAAGAAGGTTCTTTAGAGGTTGATATAGCTGTAGACCCGTTAGATGGTACTACTCTTGTTGCAAAGGGATTGCCAAATGCTATAGCAGTTATAGCAATAGCACCAAAAGGATGTTTACTACATGCTCCTGATACTTATATGAAAAAAATAGCAGTAGGACCCAAAGCTGCAGGATGTATAGACATTGAAGCTTCAACTGAGGAAAATATTAAAGCAGTTGCAAAAGCTCTCAATAAAAACATTGGAGATTTGACTGTCATAGTTCAGGACAGACAAAGACATTACGATTTAATTAAAGAAATAAGAAGAGTTGGAGCTAGAATTAAACTATTTTCTGAAGGCGATGTTGCAGCATGTATTGCGACTGCCTTTGACAACACAGGAGTAGATATGTTGATGGGTATTGGTGGAGCACCGGAAGGTGTTTTAGCAGCAGCAGCTTTAAAATGCATGGGTGGAGAGTTTCAGAGTAAGCTTAATATTAGGTCAGATGAAGAATTGGAAAGATGTAGAGATTTAAATTTAACAGATGAAGATATAAATAAGGTACTAAGATTAGATGATCTTATTAAGGGTGATGATGTATTTTTTAGTGCTACTGGTATAAGTGATGGAGAATTATTAAAAGGTGTTATATATCAAGAGAATAATACAGCCTTAACAGAATCAATAGTAATGAGGTCAAAAACAGGTACAGTAAGATTTGTTAAAGCATATCATAAGCTTGACAAGAGTGATGTATTATCTGAACTTATGAATAAACATAAGTAAGATTAGGTATCACTTTAACATTTATCTAATTAATAATACATAGCTTTTTAGGATATTTACATAAAATTAAATAAATAAGATTATACAATATATACTAACTATTTTTTATAGATTTTGCTTGCATATTCAAATATAGAATAGTTATTAATAGGAAATTAGGCTTATTTTTCAAATAAGTGAGTGATTTAAAACCGAAGATTTTAGTTCTTTACTTATGTTTATATTTTATAATTTATGGATAAAATCATAACACAAGTGCTTTAGCAATTAATAATCTGGATTATATAAATTATCTCTAATTATTTATAACGCTTAATTAGTGAATTCGAAGGCATACCGAGTTGGAATACAAGCCACTCAATGGATATCTTATAATCAGAAGGAACATTATTGATGAATTTCCTATTCAGTTCCTTTATAGAATAAGTGATTAACACGAAATCAAGATTTGGGTTCACTACTCATAATTTTTCATGAATAATCTGGGATTATGTAATTGTTGACTAAATTAAGAGAAAGTGCTATGATGAAATTGATTGGCCTGTCTTTGAAAGCTTTTCTTTTAAAATCCTATTATTTAATATATATCTATGTTTTATATGTGGCTGTTTTGTGTTTTTTCGGAGGTGAAAATAAATTTGAATAGTAATGATGAACTTGGTAGTAAGAAACTAAATGAACTAAGAGAGATAGCAAAAGCTATAGGGCTAAAAGGATATACAAAATACAAAAAGAATGAACTACTAGAATTGATTATGCAGAAAAATACTGATAATGAAACTAAAAAAGAAGTAAAAAAAGTAGAGGTTAATAAAACTATAGATAAAGAAGAAACTAAACCGAAAAGAAGATATGATAATAATAAATCTAAGGAAGAGTATGAAAAAAAACGTATTGATACTAACAAGGCAGGTATACCTGAAAGATTATGTGATGAAATAAATAAAACTGGTGAAGTGAATACAGCTGATGGTATATTAGAGCTTCACACCGATGGATATGGTTTTTTAAGATGTCAAAACTACTTATCTAGTGAGAATGATATATATGTTTCCCCGTCTCAAATAAGAAGATTCAATTTAAAAACTGGTGACAAAGTGTTTGGTGTTACGAGACCACCAAAATCTAGTGAGAAATATAAAGCATTATTATATGTTAAAAAAATAAATGGTGAAGATCCGGAATTATGTAATAAAAGGCGAGATTTCGAAACGCTTACTCCTATATATCCAAATGAGAAAATGACACTAGAGACTTCTGCGAGGGAATTATCTACAAGAATAATTGATTTAATAGCACCAATAGGTAAAGGTCAAAGAGGTATGATAGTAGCACCTCCTAAAGCTGGTAAAACCATATTACTTAAAAAGATAGCAAATAGTATAGCTTCTAATCATCCTAACATAGAAATAATAATATTATTAATTGATGAACGACCAGAAGAAGTAACAGATATGCAAAGATCAGTCAAAGCAGATGTAGTTTATTCTACATTTGATGAAGTACCAAAACACCATACAAAAGTTGCAGAGATGGTACTAGAAAGAGCTAAACGTCTTGTTGAACATGGTAAGGATGTTGTAATTTTATTAGATAGTATTACGAGACTTGCAAGAGCGTATAACCTTACAATACCTCCTACTGGCAGAACATTATCAGGAGGTTTAGATCCTGGTGCTTTGCATAAGCCTAAAAGATTCTTTGGGGCAGCTAGAAATATTGAATTTGGTGGAAGTTTAACTATATTAGCTACTGCATTAATCGAAACAGGAAGTAGAATGGATGATGTGATTTTTGAAGAATTTAAAGGAACTGGTAATATGGAGGTTCATTTAGATAGAAAGTTATCTGAGAAAAGAATATTTCCTGCTATTGATATTAATAAATCTGGTACAAGAAGAGAAGATTTATTATTATCTTCAGAAGAACTTGCAACAATATGGAATATTAGAAAATCAATGAGCAATGCTTCTACTGCAGAAGTAACAGAAATGATGATAGACAAATTAATATCAACCAATAATAATAAAGAGTTTGTAAATATATTAAATAAAATGTAATAAATTGAGTGTAATTAAAACAGGAATTATTGTTGCATAGGATTTACTAATATGATATACTATATTAGTTGAAAAGTAGATACTCATAAATAAGCTTGGTATGTGAGAAAAGAGGTGATTTTGATGAAAAAAGGAATTCATCCAGAATATAAAAAAGTTAAAGTGCGTTGTGCATGCGGCAATGAATTTGAAACAGGTTCAGTAAAAGATAGCTTAAAGGTTGAAGTTTGTTCAGAGTGCCATCCATTCTATACAGGACGTCAAAAATTTGTAGATAAAGGTGGACGTGTTGATAAATTCAAGAAGAAATACGGCATGAAGTAATAGTATATTTATAAATTAGTTAATAACAGGTTAGAAGAAATAATCTTCTAACCTTTATTTTTAAGCAGAAAATCAAAATATACTGACAATGTTTAATAATTTTCTATAATAATTTGTGTTAACATAAATCTTATGATAAATAGAAAATTTGGAGGATATTTTTTATGAGCAAACTATATTTTAGATATGGAGCAATGAATTGTGGAAAATCTACGAATTTACTGCAAGTAGCACATAATTATGAAGAAAGAGGAATGAAAATCATATTGATAAAGCCTTGCATAGATACTAAAGGTGATGATAAGATTAGTTCCAGACTTGGAGTAGAAAGAAAGGTAGATTTATTGGCTACTAAAGAGGTTGATATTTATAACCATATTTTATTGTTAAATAAACAAGAAAACATTGACTGTATTTTAGTTGATGAAGCACAATTTTTCACCCAAGAACAAGCACAGCAGTTGTTTAATATAGCTGTAAAATTAAATATACCAACAATATGTTATGGATTAAGAACAGATTTTCAAATGAATGGTTTCCCAGGAAGTACAAGACTCTTAGAGTTAGCACATAGTATAGAAGAATTAAAAACAATATGTACTTGTGGAAAGAAAGCAATTTTTAATGGAAGAAAAATAAATGGTAAATTTGTTTTTAAAGGAGAGCAGATTGCTATTGATGATAATGATCTTATAGAATACCAATCTCTTTGTGCAAAATGTTATTATGAAAAGTTCGAAGAGTATAATAATTGTAATAAATAGGATAATGCTATATAATAATGTTATGAGTATTAAGATAAAGATATTTAAATCTTGTAATACTTAACCCTGATTATTCATATAACTTTGAAAAATATGCTGTAAGTTTTTGAATTAGAAGATTCCAGTGAATTCGAAGGCATACCAAGTAGGTATGTCGAGAATTTAATGGATAGCTTATAATCAGAAGGATGCAGTAGAGTATTTAATTTTCTATGAATAATCTGGGTTTATATTATTAACATTAGAAGGAGAAAAAATATGGGAAAACTAAAAGTTGATAGAAGTAAAATATATCAAAAAGTTGAACCTAAAAACGTTGGTGGTCAGGCTATTATTGAGGGCGTTATGATGAAAGGTAAAAATAGTGTTTCTGTAGCTGTAAGAAAGCCTGATGGTGAAATAGAAGTTGACAAAAGAAAGATAACACCAGTTACCGAAAAGTATAAATTTTTGGGGTTACCTTTTTTTAGAGGTTCAGTAGCTTTAATTGAGGCTATGATAATAGGAACAAAAGCATTGATGTACTCTGCTAAATTTTATGAGGAAGAAGATTATGAACCAAGCAAATTCGATAAGTTTTTGGAAAAGATATTTAAAGATAAAGTTGAAGATGTAATCATATATTTTTCTGTGTTCATATCATTGTTGATTTCCATAGGAATATTTATGTTAGGACCATCCTTTATAACTAATTTATTAAAAAGTAAAATAAATAACGCAATTGGACTTAATTTAATTGAAGGACTGATTAGAGTTATAATATTCCTAATATATATATTCTCTGTTTCAAAGCTTAAAGATATAAAAAGAGTTTTTGAATATCATGGTGCTGAACACAAAACAATACACTGCTATGAAAATAATGAAGAATTAACTGTTGATAATGCTAGAAAATATACAACACTGCACCCAAGATGTGGTACTAGTTTTTTATTTACTGTTATGATTATTAGTATTTTAGTTTTTTCATTATTTGGATGGCCAAACCCATTATTAAGGTTTATTTCTCGTATTGTGATGCTTCCTGTAATAGCAGGAATATCATATGAAATAAATAGATATACTGGAAAAAGTCAGTCGAAATTTGCTTTTATAGTTTCATATCCTGGCTTATTACTACAAAAAATAACTACAAATGAACCTGATGATTCTCAGCTTGAAGTAGGTATAGCAGCATTAAAAGGTGTAATAGAAGAAGAGGAACCTAATGTTGATAAGCATTAGAGATTTAATCAATGAAGGGGTAAAAAAATTAGAGACTGCTAAAATAGCAAGCCCTCTATTAGATGTACAACTGCTATTATGTCATGTATTAGAAGTTGATAAAGTATTTTTATACTGCCACATGAATGATACAATAGATTTACAAAAAGCTGAAGAATTTAATAAACTACTTGAAAAAAGATATAAAGGTTGTCCTCTTCAATATATAACTAATAAGCAGGAGTTTATGGGACTAGATTTTTATGTAGATGAAAATGTTTTGATACCCAGACCGGATACAGAAATATTAGTTGAAAAAATATTGGAGATTATGAAAGGTGAAAATTTTATTAAGAAACGCAGTATAAATATAGCTGACATAGGCTCAGGAAGTGGAGCGATAGGGCTAAGCTTAGCTAAATATGAAACAAGATGTAAAGTGCATAGTGTGGATATTAGTGAAAATGCTCTAAAGATAACAACGAGGAATAGTGAAAACTTAGAAGTTAAACAAAGAGTTAAGCTATACAAAGGTGACATGTTAAGCCCGTTGTTAAATAAAGAATTAGAAAAAAGCTTTGATATAATTGTTTCTAATCCCCCGTATATTCCATCTGATGAAATAGATTCTTTGCAGATAGAAGTTTCTAAATACGAACCTAGATTAGCATTAGATGGAGGATTAGATGGATTAGAATACTATAGAGAAATAATAACAGCTTCTCCTAAACTGTTAGCTAAAAACGGA
Source organism: Abyssisolibacter fermentans (assembly GCF_001559865.1). NCBI lineage: Bacteria > Bacillati > Bacillota > Clostridia > Eubacteriales > Clostridiaceae > Abyssisolibacter > Abyssisolibacter fermentans. The sequence continues at coordinate 172,929 of NZ_LOHE01000090.1, read as the reverse complement.
GTGCTTGCATTTGAAATAGGATGGAATCAAGGAGAGGATTTGAAAAAATTATTGAAAGAGACTGGTGAATATAAAAATGTAGAAGTTATAAAAGATTTAGCAAATTTGGATAGGGTTGTAATAGCTGTATTAAACCCAGATTAATCATAGAAAATTATGAGCAGTGAACTAAAATCTATTATTTTATGTGAATCGCTTACTCCTATGAAGGAACTGAATAGGAGATTCATTAATATGTAGTCCTTCTGTTTATAAGATATCCATTAAATTCTTGATATACCAACTCGGTATGCCTTCGAATTCACTGAAATCTTCTAATTCAGAAGCTTACAGCATATTATATATAAAGTTATATGAATAATCAGGGTTAAATTAGAACTTTGTATTTATGAGAACATCGTATAATTAATAGTATATTTCCTGAGAATATGCTATAATATAAATTTAGATGATATAGGATTTTGAGGTGAAAATATGTTGGAAAAACTTAAATTTCTTTCGGAAAAGTATCAAGATTTAAATAAGAAAATAAGTGACCCAGAAATTATTAGCAATACAAAGCAGTGGCAAAAATATGTTAAAGAGCATGCTGAATTAGAGCCAATTGTTGCAAAGTATTCTGAGTATGAAGATGCAAATAAGCAATTAGATGATGCAAAAGAAATGTTAAAAGATAAATTAGAAGATGATTTCAAAGAAATGGTGAAACAAGAAGTTGTTGAACTTACTGAAAAAATAGAATCATTACAAGAAGAAATTAAATTAATGTTAATACCTAAAGACCCTAATGATGAGAAAAATGTTATACTTGAAATTAGAGCAGGTGCAGGTGGAGACGAAGCTGGTATTTTTGCTGGAGATTTATTTAGAATGTATACTAGATATGCAGAGAGGAATAGATGGAAGGTAGAAATGATGAACTCTAATGAGCAAGGAGTTGGAGGTTTTAAAGAAGTAATTGTGATGATTAAAGGTAAGGGAGCTTATAGCAGATTAAAGTTTGAAAGTGGTGTTCATAGGGTGCAAAGAATACCAGCAACTGAATCTGGTGGTAGAATACACACTTCTACTGCAACAGTAGCTGTTTTACCAGAAGTTGACGATGTAGAAATTGAAATTAAGCCTTCTGAAGTAAGAGTAGATGTATACAGATCTTCAGGCAATGGAGGACAAAGTGTTAATACAACTGACTCAGCAGTAAGACTTACTCATATACCTACGGGTATAGTTGTTGCAATGCAAGATGAAAAATCTCAGCTTAAAAATAAAGATAAAGCATTTAAGGTATTGAAAGCTAGATTATATGAAAAGTACCAATCTGAACAAAATGCAGAAATAGCACAAGCGAGAAAGAGCCAAGTTGGTACAGGAGATAGAAGTGCTAAGATTAGAACTTACAATTTCCCACAAGGTAGAATAAGTGATCACAGAATAAATATGACTATTTATAAACTTGATGCATTCTTAGATGGTGATATAGATGAAATGATAGATGCATTAATCACTACAGATCAAGCAGAAAAACTAAAAAGCGTAGAAAGATAAAATTGTTAAATATCTGTAATTACATTTGAAAAAAGATATATAAAGTAATATACTTAATATTGGGTGTTTTAAAGTGGTTTATTTAAAACCACTTTAAATTTTTTTGATGTAATTTACCTAAATTAATACTAATAGTTAGATTGTAATATGGAAAACTAAAAATGTAAATAATATTGCTATCGTCTAATGTGTTAAATAAGGTATAGCTTTAAGGGTTATTATTAGCATAAATAGGAGATGATTTAATTGGATGAAGGCGCATTATTCTTATTAGAAATTGGTCTAATATTGTTATTTGCAAATATTGGTGGTTACATTAGTAAAAAACTTGAACAACCAGCAGTTTTAGGGCAAATTCTTATAGGATTAATTATAGGACCCTCTGTCTTAAACCTTGTTTCTGCAACAGATTTTATCAATCATATGGCAGAGATAGGAGTTATTTTATTGATGTTTATAGCTGGTTTGGAAACGGACTTAGATGACTTGAAAGCATCAGGGCAATCATCAGCAATTATAGCTATTGGAGGAGTTATCTTTCCCTTTATATTTGGAATGGGGGTTGTTTACTTATTAAAAGCTAACTCAACTTTTCAAGAACAACTTTTTGTTGGTGTTATTTTGACAGCAACAAGTGTTAGTATAACTGTACAGGCATTAAGAGAATTAAATCGATTGAGAACCAAGCAAGGAATGGCAATACTTGGTGCTGCTATAATAGATGATGTAGTTGGTATAATATTGTTAGCAGTAGTTGTAAGCGCTATAAATCCTGCTGAAGGTACAAGTATACTTTTTGTTATACTTAAGATAATAGCATTTTTTGTTATTGCCTTAATACTTGGAATCGTTTTCTCAAAAACTATTACCAAATATTCAGACATCATGAGACGTGATGGCAGATTATTGACATCAGCTCTTATATTTTGTTTCTTTTTAGCTTTCATAGCTGAAGAAATGGGTGTAGCTGCAATAATAGGCGCATATATAACAGGAGTAATTTTCTCTACGACACCACACAGAAATAGAGTATCGCATGAAATACAAAATATAGCTTATGCATTGTTTACACCAATATTTTTTGTAAATATAGGGCTTAAAGTACAATTACACGGCATTGGTAATTCCATATTACTTAGCGTTGGAATAATATTAGCTGCTATATTTGGAAAAGTTATTGGATGTTTAATTGGTGCAAGAGTATCAAAATTTAATTTGAAAGAGTCTTTTCAAATAAGTATAGGTATGATACCAAGAGCGGAGGTAGCATTAATTGTTACAAGTTTAGGCTTAAAGCTTAAGGTTATAGGTCATGATATTTTTACATCAATAATCTTGTTAGTATTAGTATCAACAATTATTACACCAATACTTCTTAAAATTGTTTATAAAAATGATACAGTAGAAAATGATAAACTTGCTTAGAATATATTTCATATAATGCAAATAGTAAAATACAAAAAACCAGTCTTTAGGCTGGTTTTTTGAACATTAATATTATTAACAAATTTCAAATTTTTTTGTTTCATATTATCAAAGAATTTATAAGCTCAAAAAATTTATAATAATAAATCCAAAAAACAATCCAGTAGTTATTCCTAAAAAAGAACAAAATATTTTATTATTTTCTATAGATGCTGGGATCAAATCATTGCAAATTATATATAGCATAGCACCGCCAGCAAAAGAAAAACAAATAGACATTAACTCATCAGATATATTTCCTAAAAAAGAACCAATAAAAGCACCTACTCCTGTTGGTAAACCTGCAATTATACACAAACCAATTAATTTATAACCTGAAAAGCCACCAATTTTTAGAGGTGTTGCCATAGCTACTCCTTCAGGTATATTATGTATAATCATGATTAATACTATTGTTAATCCAATAGTAATGTTATTTGTCAAACTCGAACCTATAGCTATACCTTCAGGTAGATTATGCGTTCCAATAGCAATACTCATCAAGAAACCAACTTTAAGCAACTTATTTTTAAAGCCAATAGAATTGATTATTGTAGATGTGAGCTTAACAAACATAATTCCTATTACAACACCTATAATAGTATATTTACTACCACAAATATCAAAACTGTCAGGTAAAAGCTCGAATATTACAACGCTTAACATTAGACCGCCAGTAAAGCCAAAAAGAAAATTGTTTAATTTATGACTTGATTTGACTATTAATAGAGTTATTATTCCTCCCATTGTAGTACCAAGTACACCTACTAAAAAACCAATTAGTGTATTTACATATAGATATATCATATAAATCTCCCAACTAAAAACATATTAAATTAACTTATAAGTAAAATATTACATAAAAAATTTATAAAGAAATATAAAGGTAATATAGACCTAATAATTGTAATGATATATAATATATATTTAGTAATTAGGTAAAATATACATAAGTGATAAGAACGTGAGGTATAATGATGAATACAAAAATATTTAAAATAAATCCTGATAACCCTCAAGAGGATAAGCTTACAGAAGCAAGCGAAATTATAAAAAAGGGGGGAATAGTTGCTTTCCCAACAGAAACAGTTTATGGACTTGGAGCTAATGCCCTCAATGAAAATGCAGTATCAAAAATATTTGAAGCTAAGGGAAGACCATCAGATAACCCATTAATTGTTCATGTAGCTAATTTAGAACAAGTTGAAAAACTAGTAGAAGAAATACCACAAGAAGCATATAAAATCATGGAAAGCTTTTGGCCAGGTCCAATCACCATAATATTTAATAAAAGTAAAATTGTACCCGATAGTATTACTGCAGGGCTACCAACAGTAGCTATAAGAATGCCAAATCACAAGATTGCATTAGATCTTATAAATAAGAGTGAGTTACCCATAGCAGCACCTAGTGCTAACTTATCTGGAAAACCTAGTCCAACAACTTTTAAACATGTAAAAGAAGACTTGACTGGTAAAATAGATGCAATAATAGAGGGAGGCTTCACAGGTGTAGGATTGGAGTCTACTGTAGTTGATATAACAACTGGTATACCAACTATTCTAAGACCAGGTGGCATTACAAGAGAGGACTTAATGAACCTGTTTTCTGAGGTAAAGATGGATCCGGCGCTACATGATAGCAGTGCTATACCAAAATCACCTGGACAGAAGTATAAACATTATGCACCAAATGCAAAAGTATATGTAATACAAGGTATGGTTACAGATATTCAAAAAAGGATTGAGTTATTATACAATGAATATAGTTTACAAGGATTAAAGGTTGGCATAATGGCTACAAATCAAACTGAAAAATTATATGAGGGAAAACTAACAATAAATGTCGGCGATAGATTAAATCCAGAAACAATAGCTAGCAATTTATTTAAAGCACTGAGAAATTTTGATGATATGAAAGTAGATATTATATTAGCTGAAGCAATAGATGATGATGGAATAGGAGCAGCTATAATGAATAGATTGAACAAATCTGCAGGAGGCAATATTATAACTGCAAAGGAGGACTAAATATTGAAAAAAATTCTGTTTGTTTGTACAGGTAATACTTGTAGAAGTAGCATAGCAGAAGCGATACTAAAAGATATGTTACAGAAAAAAGGTTCTAAATATGAGCATATACATGTAGAATCAGCAGGTTTATGTGCAATTGACAATGATGTTGCGACTACTCAAGCTATATGTGTAATGAAGGAACAAGGCATAGACTTGTCAAATCATAAATCACAAAGACTTGATGTGGATAAAATAGAAGAAGCAGATTTAATATTGACAATGACACAGCATCATAAAGAAGCATTGTTAAAATTGACATCAAAGGCTAAAGGTAAAGTATTTACTTTAAAAGAATTTGCTCTAGAAAATGTCAAACATGATGAAATTTTAGATGAAATCAATAAGATATATACAAAAATTAACAATGCAAGAAAAAGGTTAATGCAAGAAAGAATAGGTGAAATAAAAGCCTTAAAGGACAAGCAAGAAAAACTATTATTACAAATTCAATCAATAGATAATGCAATAATAAAATGGGAGCAGGAAATAGAAGAAGAGTTAGAGGATGATAAAGCAAAGATAATAAAGCTTCGATCAAAGCTTTCAAAGCTGGATATAAGTGATCCATTTGGCTTGCCTGTAGATGACTATAGAATGAGTGCTGATGAGATAAGAAAGGCATTAGAAGCCATAATTGAAGGTGGAAAGCTTGATGAAATTTAAAGATAGCTGTAAATAAAAAATCAAATGAATACGAGTATTTTTATTATTTAAGCTCATAAGTTTTTGGTGAGGGGAACCATCTAACAATCTTTGACGGTTCCGACAAGAGCTCGTTTCTTTTGATTTAAGTAAAAGCGATGAAGAAACGAACTCTTGAAGTCACACTTTCAAAGAAACATTATATGTTTCCCTAGTGACTATATTGGTAGTTTTTACAATTAATCATAAAGGAAATTAAGTTGCTTCAATATATTTAAATATGCGTTTCATTAGGTGTAGATTTATGCAACTAGCTAATTAATAAATATAGAAGGGGAGGAATGGGTAATGAAAATAGCGTTAGGTAGTGATCATGGAGGGTTTGAATTAAAAGAGATTATAAAAGCACATCTTGAGGAAAAGGGCATAGAGGTAGTAGATTGTGGAACAAATTCTAGTGAGTCTGTAGATTATCCTGAGTTTGGATATAAAACAGCTAAAGCAATTATTGATGGAGTATGTGAAAGAGGTATTGTAGTTTGTGGAACAGGAATTGGAATATCTATTTCAGCAAATAAAGTTAAAGGGATAAGATGTGCATTATGTGGAGATTGTTATTCGGCAAGAATGTCAAGAGAGCATAATAATGCTAATATGTTAGCTTTAGGTGGTAGAGTTACAGGCAGAGATTTAGCACTTGAAATAGTTGATGTTTGGTGTCATACGGAGTTTCAAGGTGGAAGACATGAAAGAAGAGTAAATAAAATTAGTGACATAGAAGGCAATAATATGATATAATACAAGATTGAGTGTAGATTTTTTAAAGGAGGTTTTAATATTGGCAAAAGTTGTTGAAATGAATCATCCGTTAATTAAACATAAATTAACTATTATTAGAGATAAGAATACTGGTTCAAAGGAATTTAGAGAATTAGTAAAAGAAGTTTCTATGTTAATGGCATATGAAGTTACTAGAGATTTACATCTTGAGGAAATAGAAATAGAAACCCCTGTTTCTAAAACAAAATCACAAGTAATATCTGGTAAAAAATTAGGCTTAGTACCAATATTAAGAGCAGGATTAGGTATGGTAGAAGGTATGTTAAGCTTGTTACCAGCTGCTAGAGTTGGTCATGTTGGTTTATACAGAGACCCTGAAACTTTAAAGCCTGTAGAATATTACTGTAAGCTTCCAAGTGATGTTAATGAAAGAGAACTAATAGTACTTGATCCAATGTTAGCAACTGGCGGTTCAGCTAGTGCAGCAATAGGCTTTTTAAAAGATAGAGGAGCTGAAAGTATAAAACTAGTTTGTCTAATAGCTGCTCCTGAGGGAATAGAAGTTGTTAAAGAAGCACATCCTGATGTTGATATTTATGTTGCAAGTGTTGATGAAAAACTTAATGACCATGCATACATAATACCAGGTTTAGGTGATGCAGGAGATAGATTATTCGGAACAAAATAGTGTTAAAGGGCAAAAGCAGGAGCTTTTGCCTTTTAAGCAAATTTGGTTAAATTTCACATCATTATAAATAAAGTGGGGTGAATAAAATGAAGCGAAGAGACAAATATAATTATTATCTAGATATTGCTCAAACTGTATTAGAAAGGGGTACATGCCTTAGACGTAATTATGGTGCTATAATAGTAAAAAATGACGAGATTATAGCTACTGGTTATACAGGTGCACCTAGAGGAAGAAAAAATTGTACAGACTTAGGCTATTGCATAAGAGAAAAGCTTAATATACCAAGAGGACAAAACTATGAAAAATGTAGAAGCGTTCATGCTGAAGCAAACTGTATTATATCTGCAAGTAGAAGAGATATGCTTGGAGGAGATTTATACTTAGTAGGTAGAGATGTGCAAACAGGAGAATTTGTAAAGAACGCAAATTCATGTACTATGTGTAAAAGAATGATTATTAATGCAGGGATAAAGAAAGTTGTCATAAGAGATTCAAAAGATGAATTTAGGACTATAGATGTTGATGAATGGATTCAAAATGACGATTCACTTAGTGATACTATGGGTTATTAATGATGAAATTTTAATATAAATAGAGTTAGTTATGATAATAAAATTTAAAATATTTAACCTTGATTATTCATATAACGCTTAATTAATATGCTGTAATATTCTAAATAGAAGATTGTAGTGATTTCAAGGACATATTGAGTTGTACCTCATATTCATTCTCTAATATGAAACTCAATGATCATAATTTCTATGAATAATCTAGATATAAACGTATTAGAATTATATTTGAAGTTTTCCATCTTATTTCTTATGGAAGACTTTTTTATTAAAGAATTACTTTTATACATCAAGTAATAATATATACTGTAATAGTTTCTTTATAGGAGTGTGCAAAAAAACAAATATTGACATATTGTCCATAATATAAATGGACAATCTAGGCTTACTATTATTAAATTTTTATTACAATGATCTTCATAATTTAAGTATTTAAAGAAAAATAATTTTGTGAAGGTAGTAATATTGATATTACATTTAAAACAATTAAATGTTAAAAAGGTAATATTTTATAGGTCATAAAAAATCTATAAATGGCTATAATAACAATAATATTATTGTTCTAATGTTATTTGATACCCAAATATTAAAAAATGATTTTAATACATTTACCATTACGTATTAGTTCATATTGTATCTATTTTTGACAATGCTATTTAGCAACAATAATTTACAGCTATAAATAATAAAGATTAAGATAATTGACTTTATTTTTAAATTAAAGTAAAATCTTAATGAAGACTTTTTGTCAAAAGGTGAATTATCAATTTATGTAAATAGAAGGAGTGGTATAATGACTAAGTATGTCATACCATTTTTAGTAGCATTATTAATATCGTATATAACTACTCCATTAGCAAAAAAAATAGCGTATAAATTAGGAGCAATAGATATACCAAAAGATGAGAGACGAGTTCATAAAAAACCTATTCCTAGGCTTGGAGGCTTAGCTATATATGTTTCTACGGTACTAAGTATAATAATATTTAGTTTTGCAGGATACATACAAATGGACAAAAGTTTAATTAGCATATTAATTGGTGGTACTATAATAGCAGTTACTGGTATAATTGATGATACTAAAAATTTACCTGCAAAGATTAAGCTATTAGGTCAAATAGCAGCAGCAGGTGTTTTGATTTGGGGAGGGATAAAAATATCCTTTATTTCAAAACCATTTAGTGGAGAAATCATAAATCTTAATTATTTATCTATACCTATAACAATTTTTTGGATTGTAGGTATAACTAATACTTTAAATTTAATTGATGGACTTGATGGTTTAGCAGCTGGAGTTGCAGGGATTGCTTCAATATCATTGATGTTTGTAGCATCAACATTTGTAGATATATTTCCTTTTTATACAGGTATAATTCTAATATCAGCAATTTTAGCTGGTGCAGCTTTTGGATTTTTACCGTACAATTTTAATCCTGCTAAGATATTTATGGGTGATACAGGAGCATTATTTTTAGGTTTTATGTTAGCTGTTATATCCGTAAAGGGTGTTATGAAAAGCTTTACAACTATATCAGTTGTATTGCCGGTTATAATATTAGGGATACCTATATTTGATACTGCTTTTGCTATTTTAAGACGATTTATAAACAGACGTCCTATTATGCAGGCTGATAAAGGTCATTTGCATCATAGACTTTTAGATAAAGGTTTAAGTCAGAAACAAACCGTACTTGTGTTATACTTTATTGGTATGGCATTAGGTGGTCTAGCACTTGTATTAACAGGTATGAATGTAGAAAAAAGTACATTTGTATTAGGAATGATTACTGGAGGAATTTTACTACTCATTATTCAAATGAGTTTGGTAGACTTAATTAAGCAAAAATCAGGACGTAATTAATGAGCAGCAGAAAAATGCTTGCTCATTTTTATATAGATACGGAAGGGGTAAATTTATGCGTATAATAAAAGTACTCACAGTTTTTGGTACTAGACCAGAGGCTGTAAAAATGGCTTCTATAGTTAAAGCTTTAGACAAAAATGAACAAATAGATCATAAAATATGTGTTACAGCTCAGCATAGAGATATGCTTGATCAAGTTTTAGATATATTTGATATTAAACCAGATTATGATTTGAATATATTTGAACATGGACAAACGCTAACCCAAGTGACAAATAGATCGTTAAAAGGTTTAGAAGATGTGATTTTAAAAGAAAAACCAGATGTATTGTTAGTACAAGGAGATACAACAACAGTGTTTGCTGGAGCATTAGCTGCATTTTATCATAAGGTAAAGATAGGACATGTTGAGGCTGGATTAAGAAGTGGTGATTTATATTCACCTTATCCAGAGGAAGCAAATCGTAAACTTACAGGGGTGTTGGCAGATTATCATTTTGCTCCAACTCAAAAGAATAAAGAAAATCTGCTAAAAGAAGGTTACGATGAAAAGAAAATATACATAACAGGAAATACATGCATAGATGCTTTGTTTGAAGTTATTTGTGATGAATATAAATTTGAAGATGATATATTAAACAATCTTGATTATAAAAATAAGAAAATAATATTAATAACAGCACATAGAAGGGAAAATATTGGTGAGCCAATGCATAATATTTTTAGTGCTGTTAAAGATATAGTATTAGAAAATGATGACGTAGAAGTCGTATTTCCTATTCATCTTAATCCAAAGGTAAGAGAAATAGCCAAAATATACCTTGAAGATTTAGAAAGAGTACATCTTATAGAACCTTTAGATTATAAGCCTTTTGCTAATTTGATATCAAAATGTTATATGGTTGTAACTGATTCAGGTGGAATACAAGAGGAAGCTCCATCTTTAGGTAAACCTGTATTAGTTGTTAGGAATGAAACAGAAAGACCAGAAGGTATATTAGCAGGTACAGCTAAATTATCAGGTATATGTAAAGAGGATATATATAAGGACATGAGTTTATTAATCAATGATGAAGATGCATATAACATGATGGCTAACGCTGTCAACCCATATGGGGATGGAAAATCTGCTGAGAGGATAGTTGATATAATAATTAAAAGCTTTGAATAGAAGGTAATAATATTAGAATTTAAATAAATTATCAAAATAAAATTGTAAATATAAGATACTTTACAAAAGAGGCACAAAATAACCATCATCATATTTGGGGAACTGTGCCTTATAATTTTTGCAAAGAATATATAAAATTTGACAAGAAATTTAAACTATTTAAAAATATCCTTGACATATAGTATTAATAAAGTACTATACTAAAGATATGGAATATATTTTGGACAAAAAGAAAAGTAATATTTCTTTAGTAATTAAATTCTATTTAATTAGAGCAAAATATCAAAATATCTAGATTTAAAATTGCCTTGATTATGTTAAAACAGATAAGACTATATTTAAATTATAATTTTGCAGTCATAATTTTAGTGAATTCGAAGGTATACCAAGGTGAGATCCCCTCCATTTAATGGTATCTTATAAACAGGTATCTTCATTGAAGTAATTCATTCAGATTATAGTTCTCTGATTTTAGTATTTTATTTTCTATAAATAGTTTAATAGATTGAAAAGTTGTTTTGAGTTTATTTGAAATTATAAATTTAAATAAATTTTATTGAAATGCAGTAATAAAGAAATGTATTATAACATTTAGAATAATAATAATTGGTCAAACTGATAAAATATTTTAACTGATAAATTTTGCACAATTTACAAATTGAAATATTTAATATATAATATACGAATGGTACGGAAAGTAGTTGAAAATTATGATGATGAAAAAGAAAAGCTATGCTCAAATTTTACGGAATTTAGCTTTAGTAAGCCAAATAGGCATATCTATGCTAGTGCCGATAGTTGGAGGAGTATTTTTAGGCAATTACATAGATAAGCTACTAGGGATAGATATTATATTTCTGTGTGTATTTACAATACTAGGAATAATAATTTCCTTTATGAATTTATATAAAATTGCTACTAAGGGTACAAATAGTGATAAAAAATGATTGATGTATATTTAACAAACTTTTAGAAATATTATGAGGTGATAATTTGAGCCTATTAGAGAATACTTTCAAAACTATATTAAAAAGAGTAGTAATTATTAACTTAATATTAATAGGAATATCATTTTTTGTTTTTAGAGAACCTAAGCAATATGTATATGGAATAGTTTTTGGTTCTACAATTAATGTTTTAAATTTTAGATTAATGTCGATAACTTTAGCAAAATCAACACAAATGAACCCAAAGAGTATTATGGGTTACGTAATGGGGAACTATATTATAAGATACATAATTTATGGAGTGGTACTAATAATTGCTGCTAAGGCAGATTATATAAATCTTTTTACAACTATTTTAGGATTTTTCATGGTGAAATTAGTTATAATATCAGATACATTTATTGATTTAATATTAAAAAAAAAATAAAAATAAAATAATTTTGATTATTTATTAAAAATTTTGATATAATATGAAATTATAATATAAAAACTATTTGTGAAATATATAACATTAAAAAATTACTTAATATTAAAGCAAATTAATTGCTTATTTAGCTATTAATTATATTTTAATATATAATTCCAGATTATTCATAAATAAAAAATTCTACATTGCTATAAGATATGAATAATCAGAGAATAATATTTTTTTATGAAAGGAGGTTATGAACTTGGGTGATAAAATGGGTATTGTTTTTGAAATGGCTGGCAAGGAAATATATATTCATGACTCAGTAGTTAATTCATGGGTAATAGTTATTTTACTTTCTATATTTGCAATTTATGTAGGCAATAAAGCAAAAAAAGCTAAGCCTAATGAAAAACCAAAAGGCATTTTGAATATTATTGAGATAGTAGTTGAAGGTATACAATCTTTAGTAAGCAGTACCATGGGACCAGATAAGATGAAATTTGCTCCATACATATTAACATTAGCGATGTATTTAGCTGTAGCTAATCTTTTCGGTCTTCTAGGATTTACACCTCCAACATCAGACTATAATGTTACCTTAGCTTTGGCTATAATTACATTTGTATTAACTCAGTATTATGGGTTGAAATCAAAAGGATTAAAAGGATATGTTAAAGGATATTTTGAACCGGTATTCTTATTATTTCCATTAAATCTTTTGGGAGAATTAGCAAACCCAGTATCTTTATCATTCCGTTTGTTTGGTAATATATTAAGTGGTGTTATAATTATGGGTTTACTATATTCAGCTTTAGGCCTTGTGGCACCGTTAATAACACCTGTTTTCCATGCATATTTTGATATTTTTTCAGGTTTAATACAAACTTTCATATTTATGATGTTAACTATGGTGTTTATATCTATGGCAATGGATGATTAATGTAAAAAAACCATAATTTAGTGGTTAAAAAAATAAAATTGATAATTAAAAAGGAGGAAACATAAATGATACAAGGTATTAGTAATGAAGCGTTCATATTAGGATGTTCAGCAATTGGTGCTGGTTTAGCTATGATAGCAGGTATAGGACCTGGAATAGGACAGGGTTATGCTGCTGGTAAAGCTGCTGAAGGAGTTGGAAGACAACCTGAAGCTCAAGGAGATATCATAAAAACTATGATTCTTGGTCAAGCGGTTGCAGAGACAACTGGTATCTATGGCTTAGTTATAGCTATAATATTACTATTTGTTAGACCATTACTAGGTGCGTTATAAGATATGCTTAGTATGAATGTACTTATGAGATGGGTACATTCCCATCTCTTGTTGTAGTAAATAATAAAATAAATTCAAATAGATTTACTCCGCATATTTAAGGAAAGGAGGCACAACCAATGCAAGTAAATGTGTTACCTGATATAGTAAACTTTGGTTTGCAAATATTGGCAACTATATTTTTGTTTTCTGTTATAGCATACAAGTTATACAAACCAGTTTCTAAGATGCTAAATGATAGAAAAGAAGCTATAGCAAAAGATATTAAGTTTGCTGAAAATAAGAAAATAGAAGCTGAAGAATTAAGAAAAGATTATGAGCTGAAAATTAGTGAAGCTAAAAATGAAGCTAAAGGAATCGTAGAAGCTTCTAGAAAAAGAGGAGATCAAATCAGAGAAGAAATCGTTGCAAATGCTAAGGTAGATGCTAACGATATTTTAAATAAGGCAAATAAAGAAATTGAAAGACAGAAAGAAAAAGCAGCTGAGGATTTAAAACAAGAGGTAGTAACTATTGCAATGATGGCAGCTACAAAAGTTGTTGAACAAAAGCTTGATGAAAAAACCCATAAAAATATGATAAATAAATTTATCAATGAGGTAGGGGAAAGCAAATGGCGCAATTAGTTGGAAAAAGATATGCAGAAGCTTTATTCGAAGTAGCTTTAGAAATGGATAAATTAAATGAATTTAAAGAAGAAATATCTTCAATAAATGATATTTTTCAAAGTGAACCTAAATTAAAAGTGATCTTTGAACATCCAAAACTATCTAAGAATGAAAAGAAGGATATTGTTGATGCATTATTAAAAAAACAGGCTTCAAAAGAAATATTGAATTTTATGTATATTATTATAGATAAAGGTAGAGAAAAATATCTAGATGATATAAAAAAAGAATATATACAATTGTCTAATAAAGAGCAGGGAATAATAGAAGCAAAAGCTATAACAGCTATTGAAATGACAAAAGATGAAATACTTAAGCTTCAAGATAACCTTTCTAAAAAATTAAATAGCAAGGTTATACTACAAAATATTATTGATGATAACATAATGGGTGGAGTTTTAGTTAGAATTGGTGATAGAGTTATAGATGCTAGTGTTAAAGGACAATTAAACGAAATCCAAGGTATACTTAACAGCATAAAAGTTGCAAAGATAGGGGTGAAAAACTGATGAACCTTAGACCTGAAGAAATTAGTTCGATTATAAAAGAGCAAATAAAAAAGTATGAAAGAAAGCTTGATGTTGTAGATGTGGGTACTGTTATACAAGTTGGAGACGGTATAGCTAGGATTCATGGATTAGAAAATTGCATGGCTGGAGAGCTTTTAGAGTTTGAAGGTGATGTTTATGGTATGGCATTAAACCTTGAAGAGGATAATGTCGGTTGTGTTCTTTTAGGTTCTGATGAAAATATAAAAGAAGGCGATGTAGTTAAAAGAACAGAGAGAATCGTAGAGGTTCCTGTTGGAGATCCTATGATAGGTAGAGTTGTTAATGCTTTAGGACAGCCAATAGATGGTAAAGGACCTATTAATACTGATAAGTTTCGACCTGTAGAATCAAAAGCAACTGGTGTAATTGCTAGAAAATCTGTATCAGTACCACTTCAAACAGGTATTAAAGCAATAGATTCAATGATTCCAATAGGTAGAGGACAAAGAGAGCTTATAATAGGAGACAGACAAACAGGTAAAACTGCATTAGCAATAGACACTATTATTAACCAAAAAGGTAAAGATGTTATCTGTATATACGTTGCAATAGGACAGAAAAAATCGACTGTTGCAAAGATTGCAGAGACTTTAGAACAGAATGATGCTATGGGCTATAGTATTATTGTAACAGCTGGTGCAAGTGAGCTAGCACCACTTCAATATATAGCACCATATGCAGGAGTTACTATGGCAGAGGAATTCATGTTTAATGGTAAGGATGTTTTGATTGTATATGATGATCTTTCTAAACATGCGGTTGCATATCGTACTATGTCATTGTTACTAAAAAGACCACCAGGACGTGAAGCATATCCAGGTGATGTTTTCTATCTGCATTCAAGACTACTTGAAAGAGCAGCTAGAATTGACGATAAATATGGTGGAGGTTCTATAACAGCTCTACCAATAATAGAAACTCTAGCAGGAGATATTTCAGCATATATACCAACAAATGTTATATCCATAACAGATGGTCAGATATTCCTAGAGTCTGAGTTATTCTATGCTGGACAGAGACCTGCTGTTAATGCGGGATTATCAGTATCTCGTGTTGGTGGATCAGCACAAATTAAAGCTATGAAAAAAGTATCAGGTACGTTAAGACTTGATTTAGGACAATATAGAGAACTTGCGGCTTTTGCTCAGTTTGGTTCAGATTTAGACCCTGATACTCAAGCTACACTTGCTCAAGGTGAAAGAATTATGGAGATACTAAAACAACCACAATATTCACCAGTACCTGTTGAAAAACAAGTAATGATGATATACGCCGTTACTAAGAAGCATCTAAGTGATATACCAGTTGAAAAAATAACTGCTTTCCAAGATGAATTCTTAGGATTTATGGACAATAATTACCCTGAGGTAGGTCAAAAAATTATTGAAACACAAAATCTTACAGAAGACATTGAAGCAGAGCTGATAAAAGCTATAGAAGAATTCAAAGCAAATTTCAAGGTAACTATGTAGTTATCAATAGCAAGCTTAACTCCTAAAGGGAGATGGAGGTGATACAATGGCTCAAGGAATGAGAGATATAAAAAGACGTATTCGAAGTGTTTCAAATACTAAAAAAATAACAAAAGCCATGGAGCTTGTTTCGTCAGCAAAGCTTAGGAAAGCTAGAGGTAGACTTGAAAAAACCAGACCATATTTTGATACAGTTGTTAGAAGTATAAATGATATATTATCAAATACTGATGGTGTAAGACATCCTTTATTAACTAAGAGAGATGTAAAAAAGGTGCTTTATATTGTTCTGACCTCAGATAGAGGCTTGTGTGGTGGATATAATAGTAATGTATTGAAGCTTGTTGAAAAAAGTGATAGAGACAAAAGTGAAATTGCTATCATAAGTATTGGTTCACAAGCTAAATCTTATTTTGAAAGAAGGAACTATGATATAAAACAGTCCTTCACACAAATTTCTGAGAATCCAACATACGCAGATGCACTAAAAATTGGTTCTCTAGCTTTAAAATTGTATAAAGATGGAGAAATAGATGAAATAAATCTTGTGTATACAAGCTTTGTTAGTACTGTGACGTATCAACCTAAAGTATTAAAGTTACTTCCGGCTGAAAATCTTAAAAGTGAAGATAAGTCAAAAAGAACCTTGGTAGAGTATGAACCTTCACCTGAAGCAGTATTAGGTTACTTGATACCAAAGTATATATATAGTGCTATTTATGGAGGTTTAATCGAATCCTCGGCAAGTGAGCAGGGTTCTCGTAGAACGGCTATGGAATCAGCTACGGATAATGCTGAAGAAATGATAGATAAGCTTCAATTAAGTTATAACAGAGCTCGTCAAGCAGCTATTACTCAGGAAATTTCAGAGATAGTAGGAGGAGCAGGTGCACTTGAATAAACTATAAAATTACTTGCCAGAGATGAAAGGAGTTGAAATACATGGCTGTAAACAATATTGGAAAAGTTGTTCAGGTAATCGGTCCGGTAGTGGATATAAGATTCGATGAAGACAACTTACCAAAGCTATTAAATGCTATTGAAATACCATTAAACGACAAAAAAATAATAGTTGAAGTAGCACAACATATAGGTAATGATATTGTAAGATGTATATCTATGGAATCTACAGATGGTTTCACTAGAGGAATGGAAGCAGTAGATTTGGGTAATCCTATATCAGTTCCAGTAGGAAAAGAGACTCTTGGTAGAATGTTTAATGTACTAGGAGAACCTATAGATGAAAGAGGAGCAGCAAAAGCTACTAAAAGAGCTCCTATCCATAGATTAGCACCAAAATTTGAAGACCAACAGACAACAACTGAAATATTTGAAACGGGAATTAAAGTAGTTGATCTTATTGCACCATATTCAAAAGGTGGTAAAATAGGACTGTTCGGAGGAGCAGGAGTTGGTAAGACAGTATTAATTCAAGAGTTAATCAGGAACATAGCAAAAGAACATGGTGGACTTTCTGTTTTTGCAGGTGTTGGAGAAAGAACTAGAGAAGGTAATGACCTTTATTATGAAATGATAGAATCAGGTGTTATTGATAAAACAGCACTTGTATTTGGTCAAATGAACGAGCCGCCTGGAGCAAGAATGCGTGTTGCGCTTTCTGGTTTAACTATGGCAGAGCATTTTAGAGATGTAGAAGGACAGGACGTTCTGTTGTTTATTGACAACATATTTAGATTCACTCAAGCTGGATCTGAGGTTTCAGCACTTCTTGGACGTATGCCAAGTGCGGTTGGATACCAACCAACATTAGCAACAGAGATGGGACAATTACAAGAAAGAATAACATCTACTAAGAAGGGTTCAATAACTTCAGTACAGGCAGTATATGTACCAGCAGATGACTTAACTGACCCTGCACCAGCTACAACATTTGCGCATCTTGATGCCAAAACAGTTCTTTCACGTCAGATAGTTGAGCTTGGTATTTATCCAGCAGTTGATCCATTAGATTCTACATCTAGAATTTTGGATCCTGCTATAATAGGAGAGGAACATTACAAAGTAGCTCGTGACGTGCAAGAAATATTACAAAGACAAAAAGAATTACAAGATATTATAGCAATACTTGGTATGGATGAACTTTCAGAAGAAGATAAGATTATAGTTGCAAGAGCAAGAAGAATTCAACGTTTCTTATCACAACCATTTGGTGTAGCTGAACAGTTTACAGGTATTCCAGGAGCATATGTACCAATAAAAGAAACTGTAAGAGGCTTTAAAGAAATATTAGAAGGTAAACATGATGATTTACCAGAAGCAGCCTTCTTATATGTAGGTACTATAGATGAGGCGGCAGAAAAAGCTAAAGCTATGGCAAACCAATAAAATTAAAACCTCAAAATAGTTGGAGGTGATATAGTGGCATCAAAATTTAGATTAGAGATAGTAACTCCTGACAAGAAATTTTTTGAAGATGACGTAGAAATGATTATTGTCAGAGGAACAGAGGGTGATATAGGAATACTTAAAAATCATGTTCCATTAGTTACTGTATTAGGTATAGGAAAAATTAAAGTACAAATAGATGGTGAAATGAGAGAAGCGTCAATCGCTTCTGGATATATCGAGGTTGAGAAAGAAAAGACAACAATAATAACTGATGCTGCTGAATGGGCTCAAGATATAGATGTAAAAAGAGCTGAAGCAGCCAAAATAAGAGCTGAAGAGAGATTAAAAAAAGAAAATAAAGATACAGATGTAGCAAGAGCTGAAATAGCACTTAAAAAAGCTATTAACAGAATTAGAATAGCAGAGTAAAAAACCGAGACAATCTCGGTTTTTTTATTTGTAGCGCACCCAAACAAGGGGACGGTTCATTTGTTTGCTGGGAAAAATAGATAAATTCATATAATAATAAAAACATATAAGCCCAAAATCAACAAAATAGATAACCCAAATCTATGATTTTGAGTAGAAAACAAAAACTTTTATTTTTACTCATTAGGAAGTATTTATTAAATTTCTATGTTTAGTTTTAAATAAAAGTGTTTACTTCTAGTATTAAAATAAAAAAAGAATACACATATAGATAATTGTTCATAATAAAATTGTAGATAGATAAAGTATCTAAAAATTTTTTAAAAAATATCAAAAATATAAATATAAAAATGTATAAAGACACCTCAATTTTGTTAATACTTTATAAGGAGGGAAAGATTTAAAGTTTAAAATGTTTTGTCCCCCTTTAGCATTTAAAACTTTGGATTTTCCCTCATTAAAAAGAAGAGAAAGAAATCTTCAATTAGTATAGTCAAGTTTAACATAGGAGGTGTTTTTATGAAAAAGATTTTAGGACTTATGATAATAATGTTTTTATGTTGTATTAACTGCACAAGTGCAGATGGATTAATTGAAAACAATGAGGAAGATATGATAGTTACATCTTTTGGTGCAACAGAAGCTGAATTCTTGGAAGTAAGTATTAATGCTTCAGATAAAATAATTGATAGCTTTTTGGACATGCACGAATTAGAGAAATATAATAGTGATATTTTCAATAAGTTAGATATAGTTGGAAAACAAGATGATGAAAACAACAGATTAGAACTTGAAGAAACTTATCATACAGAAACAATAGACAATGATGAGCAAAAACAAATCTTAACTTATGGTAAAGACAAAAATGGCAATTACATTACCTTAATAATATCAACATATAAGAATAAAGATGAAGAAGAAACAAGTCTTTGTATTGACATAAATACTCAAAATATTGACGAAATGAAACAATATAATGATAAGATAATGGAAATATTCTTACAATTTGAAACTCAGCCACTAATTACTACTTGCATTACAGGTACTTATACGGGAGAATTAAATATGAGCAGAAGATATAAAACAGTTTTTAAAGCTCTAAATTCTATTAATGCTGAAGCTGTTGAAGGGTTAAATGATGATTCTTTGATTAGTGTGTCAGCATATTCTCCACAAATAAAAAATTATATATTTAGTGGTAATAAAAAAATGAACTTAAATGTAGCTATGAGATATAGTGAATATGAAGATAAAACATATATATGGATGGCTACACCGCTAATAACTACAGGTTATTAGATTTAAATACTGATAATTCATATAATTTTAACATAAAAATTTCAATAAGTTTAGTATTTAATTGTTATTTTATAAACAGATGAACCTTATCAATGAATTTCCTATTAAATATTTTTATAGGAGTAATTGATTATGATATTTTATGAATTATCAGGGTTAAATATCAATAAGGAGGGAAGGATGTCAAAAATAATCGTAAAAAAAAGCCCCTCTCTCAAAGGCACAGTTAGAATAAGCGGCTCTAAAAATTCTACTTTACCTATAATAGCAGCATCGTTATTAACAGATAAGTGTTGTATTTTAAAAGATGTTCCAAAGCTTATGGATGTTGAAGTAATTTGTCAGGTACTAGCCTCTTTGGGGGTAAAAGTCAAGTGGTTATCAAATGATTCATTGGAAATAAACTCAGCTTTATTGTTAAAGAGTGAAGCACCATATGAGTTAATGAGGAAAATGAGAGCATCATTTTTAATATTAGGACCATTATTAGCAAGAAAAGGGAAGGCGAGAGTTTCTTTACCAGGTGGTTGTGCTATTGGTTCTCGACCTATAGATCTACATTTAAAAGGGCTAAAAGCATTAGGTGCTAATATTACCTTAGGTCATGGGTATATTGATGCAAAGGCAGATAAACTTGTTGGCAGCAGGATATATATGGATTTTCCTAGTGTTGGAGCTACTGAAAATGTGATGATGGCTGCATCTTTAGCACAGGGAGAGACTATAATTGAAAACGCAGCACAAGAACCTGAAATAGTAGATTTGGCAAATTATTTAAGCAATATGGGAGCAAAAATTAATGGAGCTGGAACAAATACAATAAGAATTAATGGAGTAAGTGAGCTTAAAGGTTGTACACATACTATTATACCAGATAGAATTGAAGCAGGAACATATATGGTTGCAGCAGCTATAACAAATGGTGATGTGATCATACAAAATGTACTTACAAGTCATATAAAACCAATTATAGCGAAGCTTAGAGAAGCTGATGTTAAAGTGATTGAAGGTACTGATGAAGTTAGAGTAATTGGCAATAACCCTATTAAAGCAGTTGATGTAAAAACATTACCTTATCCAGGGTTTCCAACTGATATGCAAGCTCAATTCATGGCGTTAATGGGTGTAGCAAAAGGAACAAGTGTTATAGTAGAGACGGTTTTTGAAAACAGATTTATGCATGTAAATGAATTAAGAAGAATGGGTGCAGCAATAAAAATCGATGGAAGAAGTGCAATAATAGAAGGTACTAAGGAATTAACAGGAGCACCTGTAAAAGCTACAGATTTAAGAGCAGGCGTAGCATTAATAATAGCTGGATTAGTTTCCAGTGAAAGTACAGAAATTACTGATATATATCATATAGACAGAGGATATGTGAACATAGAACAAAAACTTTCAAATTTAGGTGCTAATATATTTAGAGTTTAAAAAAAGGCTGTTTCAAGATAGAAAGATATCTTTCTATAGTGAGATAGCCTTTTTCAGTAGAGAACTAAAACTAGGTTATTCGTATGTAGATAGTTCCAAATTAATTATCCATGATATCATATGACTCCCCAAGTGTGTGATGTATAATTTTGAATTAGAAGATTCAAGTGAATTCGAAGACATACCGAATTGATATGCCCGTATTAAATAGATAATTTATAATCAGAAGGATATTTATTAAATGAATCTCTTATTCTTCTCTAATATGAAACTCATTACTCATTTCATTCCTAGGAGGAAGTGATTCACAAGAAAACATAGATTTCTGTTCTCTACTCAGGAGTTAGTGCTTCACATAAAATTATAGATTTTAGTTCACTGTTTATAATTTCTATAAATAATCTGGATTATTAAGTTTAATACATTTGTTCTAATTTGATACCTGTATAATAATGTTTAAGTATATCTGTATAAGTATATCCTTTCTTACCCATACCGTTTGCACCCCATTGGCTCATTCCTACACCATGACCGAAGCCAACTGTTTCAATTTGAATTTCGTTTTTATCGGTTAATACATAAATCTTGAAATTTGTTGAATTTAAATTAAATAATTCTCTTAAATCCCTACCAGAAACAGTTTCATTATCTATTTTAACTTCTTTTATTCTACCAGAGTTGCTTTTATTAACTAAGATGATTTTATCTTTTATATTATCAGGAGTGAGATGTATGTTTGGATATTTGTTTTCAAGTTTATTAATAAAAGAATCAATAGATAATTCAATTTTACCATGGAGTCTAGGAGCGCCTTCTTCATATGGACTGGGAACACTTCTGAGATATTCCATTTTTGATGCAAAGTATTCTTCTGAATCTTCAGTAATACCACCACTAACCGAATGGAAAAGAGGTTCAATAAGTTTACCCTCATATGTTAAAATTTCACCCTTAGTACTTAATACAGATTTTTGTATCTTAGGCCAATATTCAAGCATCCAATTTTTATCATGAGCTTTTTCAAGACTCTCTTTTGATAACCATGCCTGACAATGTATACCGTTGCATAAAGCAGCATCAGGATGACTTGGGTGGCCATCAGAATATTTATTAATCCTATATAGAGCGAAGGTTCTAGCTGCAACAGCTTGAGCCTTTAAAGCTTCCAAATCAAATTGAGCAGGCATTTCTGCAGCAACTACACCCATTATATATTCTTCAAGAGGAATTTCAAATACTACTTGTGTTTTTGTATCATATAGACTAATAATCATATTTTCATCTAAATCTTCTAAATCATCTAAATCATCTATAATATCCTTGTTTCCAATAATGATATCACAACTTTGCATGACACCTATTGGAATTATTATAGTAATAAATAATATAAACAATATAACTGCAAATATGTTTTTCATATCTTCCTCCTTTTCGCTAGTTACTATATATATAATATTTATTCAAAAAATAATACTTTTATTACAGATGATAAAGATAATAAAAGTTTAGAAAAAGAATTTTAAATGATTTTATTTAAAAGAATTTAAAAAAATTTGATGCAATTGTATAATATATAATTTAATGGAAATAATAATAAAGAAATTATTGGTTGTAATCGGAGGGGAGAAACTTGGATGAAAATAATTACAATGACAAAAGAAAATTAAGACAACTAGTTGGTAAGTTTAAAACAAAGTTTAGCAATGAAAGCTTTTACTTTGTACTATTCATTTGTATTTGCATAGTAGCGATAACCTCGGTATTTGTTTCTAAGCAAAATATTAAGAGATATAAGAGCTTAAAAGAAAATACACAGGTTGAATTAAATGACAAAAAAAAGGACATAGAAAATATTTTTAGTGATTATAGCACATATGATGAAAATGATGAAGCTATTAATAATCCTATATATCAAGTAAATGCCAAAGAAGACAATAAAGTTTATGAAGCTGATGAATCTTTGCAAAATATAAAAGATGAGGCTTCAAAACAAAAGACAAAAGAGAAACAAGCTGTAGAGGTTGTCGCTGCTGATAAAAGCGAAAAAAACCAATTGAAAGTATTGAAGACTATTATTGTACCTGTTGTAGGAACAATTACAAAAGAATTTGCTAATGATAGTTTAGTTTATTCAAAAACATTAGAGCAATGGTGTATACATAATGGTATTGATATACAAGCTAGACAAGGAAATGTAGTAAAAGCAGTTTTAGATGGTAAAGTAATTGATGTAAATACAAATGATGAATTAGGAATAACTATAACTATAGATCATGGGCAAGGAATAATAAGCAAATATTCTTGTCTATCAACAGATAAAATGGTTAAAAAAGGGCAACAAGTAAAAAAAGGTGATCCTATAAGTGGTGTTGGAAAAGGAATTGGATTTGAGTTAGTACAGGGTCCACATTTACATTTTGAGCTAATATTAAATGGCGAATATGTTGACCCACAAAAGTACTTACCTGATTTTATCAACAAAAAAAATTAATAATAGAAATTAAGTACTATGAATGTGAACAAAATTTATATATATGAATAATCAGGGATAATTTAAGTCCAATAAGTGTTCTATTATGATTTTTATAAGCATAAAATGTAAAAAATAAATAATACCTATGGCAAGGGGGGTTTAGACATATGAAAGATTATATAGAGGAAAGAGCATTAGAGATTGCAAAATATATTATAAAAGAAAAGGCAACCGTTCGACAAACGGCCAATATTTTCGGAGTTAGTAAAAGCACTGTGCACAAAGATGTAACTGAACGCCTTCCAAGGATAAACCCTCTTATATCTATGAAGGTTAAAGAAGTTCTAGATAAGAATAAGGCTGAAAGACACATTAGAGGCGGTATAGCAACAAAGATGAAATACAAATCCTTAAGTGGATGAAGAAAAGGAAGAAAATTAAATACAATAGAAATTATCCCTTCATTTTGAGGGGTAATTTTTTTGTCATATATTTAATTCAAAATAGAGGAATATAAGCCAAATCTATAGAAATAAAATAAATAGTACTAATTTACTACATAAGTATGATTATAAAATCATATTTTGTCAAATTATCCGAATTATTACAAGCAGAGAACTCAAATCTTGATTTGGTTTGAATGCTTACTCATACAAAGATGAGTTGTAGTTTATTAATATTAAGTTACATATAGAAACCCAGATTATTCATAGAAAATTATGAGCAGTGAACCCAAATCTTGATTTGGTGTGAATCGCTTATTCCTATGATTTAACTGAAGAGGAGATTCATTAATAATATCCTTGTTATAAGATATCCATTAAATTTTCGACATACCAACTCGGTATGCCTTCGAATTCACTGAAATCTTCTAATTCAGAAACTTACAGCATATTATCGGGAGTTATATGAATAATCAGGGTTAAAATATTAATTTATGAATAATTTTGGATTTTAAATACATTTCGGTTTTAATTCTTTATGATACTTTTAAATTTAATGTGTTCCTATATTCGTAAGGTTTGTTGAAATACGACTTTATTATACATTTTATTATTAGATTGAAAGTGGGGGGCTGTAAATGTTTTCTTTGAGAGCAGATATAGGAATTGATTTAGGTACTGCTAGTGTTTTAGTTTATATTAAAGGAAAAGGAATAGTGCTTCAAGAACCATCTGTAGTAGCTATTGATAAGAATACAGGGAAGCTTAAAGCAGTAGGAGAAGAAGCTAGACAAATGCTTGGAAAAACTCCAGGTAATATTGTTGCGATTAGGCCACTTAGAGATGGTGTTATTTCTGACTATGAAATAACTGAGCGTATGTTAAGACATTTTATTAATAAGTCAGCAGGAAGACGTTTTTTTAAACCAAGAATTATTGTTTGCGTACCAAGTGGTGTTACAGAGGTTGAAAAAAGAGCAGTAATAGATGCAAGTAATCAAGCTGGAGCAATTAAGACATATCTTATAGAAGAACCAATAGCAGCAGCAATAGGAGCAGGATTAGATATAACACAACCAGATGGAAATATGATAATAGATATGGGCGGTGGAACTACCGATATAGCAGTGATTTCTTTAGGAGGAATAGTTGTAAGTAGATCTATAAAAATAGCAGGAGACAAATTTGATGAAGCAATTATTAGATATATGAGGAAAAAACATAGTATGTTGATTGGTGAAAGAACAGCAGAAAGAATGAAGATAAACATAGGAACTGCGTATAAGAGAACAAAAGAAGCTTTCATGGATGTTAGAGGTAGAAATCTTGTAACAGGATTACCAACGACATTAAAGATTGGATCTTCAAATATGGAAGAAGCATTATACGAACCAGTTACTGCAATAGCTGATGCAGTTCATTCTGTATTAGAAAGAACTCCTCCAGAACTTGCAGCAGATATTAGCAATAAAGGTATGGTAATGACAGGAGGAGGTTCGCTGTTATATGGATTAGATAAGCTAATATCAGAAAGAACAGGGACAAAGGTTACAATAGTAGAAGAACCTATATCATGTGTTGCAAAGGGTACTGGAAAATCATTAGAATGGATTGATATGTTAGAAACAAGTTTAATAACAGATAATGCTAGAAGATAGAATAAAAACTATTAGGAACTAAGACCTATTAATATTTTTTTATAGAAATTGGACAGTATATTTTGATAAGATATAGTTAATATAGATTTTGTAAAAAAATATTAAAGCTCAATCCTATTTGTACCGATTATAGTAATAGCGATAGAAAGAAGGAGTGACTTCATTGTTCAGGTCAATATATATATCAACTACATCATTGTTACAAAACCAAAAAAAAATAGATGTAACATCTAACAACTTAGCAAATGCTAACACAAATGGCTACAAGAAGGATGTAGTTATTACTGAAGCATTTCCAGAAATATTATTAAGTAAAATAAATGATAAATTTGATATGGATAACCATGAAAAATTTAAAGGTGTAAAATATCAAAAGGATGAAGATTTTATTTGTACTGCATCCATAAATTCAGGTTATTTCAAAGTAAAAACAGATGCTGGAAATGGATATGCAAGAGAGATAAAATTTACTGTTGACAAAGAAGGGTATTTAAGAACTTTTAGTAGAAATTCGGACAACTCCTTGAACACAAATGGGAAGAGTTATATTCTTGGTAGAAAAGGACCTATAATAGTTAACAAAGAAAATTTCGATATAGACAAAATGGGGAATATATATTCAGATGGTCAAAAAATAGATAATATTGTTACATTCCCTAGTTTTGATGTAATAGGTACGACAAGTGGAGGCGTTAGATTAAGCAACATTGCAACAGATTTTTCTCAAGGAGAATTATACAATACTGGTAATTCATTAGATTTTGGTATGAAAGGTAAAGGATTTTTCAAAATACAGACGCCACAAGGTGTTAGATATACTAGAGACGGTTCGTTTTCTTTAAATAATTTGGGAGAAATAATCACTTCAGAAGGATATTTTGTATTAGGGCAATATGGGTCAATAATACCTGAAGGTGACAGCTTTTTGATAAATGAAAATGGTGAAATAATAAAAGATGGTGAAGTTATAGATAAGCTAGATATAGTTAACGTTAAGAATGTTGAGCACTTAAGAAAATGTGGAGATAGTCTTTATAAAATAGAAGAAGGAATGGAAGCTGAAGAAATGCCATTTGAAGGGAATGTACTCAGAGGGTATTTAGAACATTCGAATATTAGCTCTATCAAAGAGATGGTTAATGTAATAAATGTGATGAGAAACTATGAATCAAATCAGAAAGTAATAAAATCTTTGGATGAAATGCTTTCAAAGGCTGCCAATGAAATAGGTAGAGTATAAGAATAGTACAAGGAGGAGTTTCGGATGCGTTCACTATGGACAGCTGCTACAGCAATGAAGGCACAACAGTTAAATATAGATACCATATCAAATAACTTAGCAAATGTTAATACAACTTCATATAAAGCTCAAAGGCTTGAATTTAAAGATTTAATGTATGAAGCATTGAAGAGATCTAATTTAAGTGATGATGGTGGTAGACCAGTAAATTTAGAAGTAGGACATGGAGTAATGCCTGTTGCTACAACTAGAAGCTTTGGACAAGGTAATATAATGCCTACAAATGGTACATTTGATTTAGGTATAGATGGAAAAGGCTTTTTTGAAGTAATATTACCAAATGGAGAAAAAAGATATACAAGAGATGGTTCGTTTAAATTAAGTATAGAAGATGATGAAAAAAAACTTGTAACCTCTAATGGTTATTATTTAGCAAGCGAAGATGATAGTGATATAATAATCAGTAATGATTTAGAAGATATAACAATAGATGAAATGGGTAACATTACTGGCAGAGATGAAGAAGGTGCTATAGTAGATATTGCGAGAATTAAATTTGTAACATTTATGAATCCTGAGGGTCTTTTGAGTGATGGACAAAACTTATATAAAGCTACAGGTGCATCTGGAGAAACTAATGCATTAGATGGTGAAGAAATGACAAGTAAAATCAAGCAAGGTTATTTAGAAACCTCAAATGTTGAGATAGTAGAAGAAATGGTTAAAATGATTACAGCACAGAGAGCTTATGAGATAAGTTCTAAATCAATACAAGCATCAGAAGAAATGATGCAATTAACTAATAACTTAAAAAGATAAACCAATTTAGGAGATAATCATGGACAATTTAAATATTAATAATAATTACGTAGCAAAAACTGTATATAATAGTAAAGCTTCTTCAAAAAACAAAGAAGAACAAGCACTCATGAAAGCATGTCAAAATTTTGAATCTTTATTTCTTAATATTATGTTGAAAGAAATGAACAAGACTGTAGGAGATGGTGGTCTTGTACAAAAAAGTTCCGCAAGAAAAATGTTTGAAGAGATGTATACTGAAAAACTTGCTGATGACTTAACAAATAAAGGTCAAGGGATTGGACTTGCAAAGGTATTATTTGAAAATATGAAAAATAGGATTTAACCCTGATTATTCATATAGCTCCCGATAATATGGTGTATAGTTCTGAATTATGAGCAGAGAACCTAAATTTTAAATTAGTGTGAATCGCTTATACATTCGAAGAATGAGGTTCATATAAATAGTTATTAATATGGTTTGATATATGTTAATATTATATCCAAATCATATTTTTATTTTTTGTGTTTTGAGACATAAACAGTAATATTAACAATTACATTGTATGAATTATATTTTTTGTGCAAAGACATAAGATAAAAACAAAATATATAGTATAATATTGTTATTAGAAGATGATTTTAAATTTGGTTTATATATGATAGGAAGATATTATGGATGATAAAAATAAAATAAAAATATCTGTCAGAAATTTAGTTGAATTAGTGCTTAGACATGGTGATTTAGATAACAGGTTTAAATCAAGTGTAAGAGCAGTAGAAGGGACTAAAGCTCATCAAAAAGTTCAAGGGATGCAAAAAAGTAACTACCAAGCAGAGGTTTGCTTAAAACATGAGTTTGAATTAGAAGAGTTTATATTTGTTGTTGAAGGTAGAGCGGATGGAATAATTATACCAGAGGAAGATGATGATTTAGTAATTATAGATGAAATAAAATCAACAGCAATTCAATTAGAAAAGATAGATCAAAATTTTAATTTATTACATTGGGCTCAAGCTAAAACATATGCTTATATATATTCGTTACAAAATGATTTAGATAGTATAGAAGTTCAATTAACGTATTTTCATATAAAAACAAGTGCAATTAAAAAAATAAAACAGTGTTATACGAAAAAAGACTTAAAAGAGTTTTTTTATGATGTATTAAATAAATATATTGTATGGGCTAAAATGCTTCAAGAATGGAAAACAGTACGAAATGAGTCAATTAAAACAGTTGATTTTCCATTTAAAAATTTCAGAGAAGGTCAAAGAAAGCTAGCAGTTGGTGTGTATAGATCGATAAAGGATAAAAAGAATATATTTATAGAGGCTCCCACAGGTATAGGAAAAACTATATCAACTATATTTCCAGCGGTAAAAGCTTTAGGAGAAGGCTTAAGAGAAAAATTGTTTTACCTCACAGCTAAGACTATTACAAGACAAGCAGCAGAAGAAGCTTTTGGGGTACTTAGAAAAAAAGATTTGAGGTTTAAGACAATTACACTAACAGCCAAAGAAAAAATATGTTTTTTAGATGAATGCAAATGCAATCCTGATGACTGTAAATTTGCAAAAGGACATTTTGACAGAATCAATGAAGCACTACTAGATATTATTAGAAATGAAGATGATTTATCAAGAACTGTTATAGAGCAATATGCAAACAAGCATAAAGTTTGTCCATTTGAATTTGCATTAGATTTAGCTATATGGGCAGATTGTGTAATATGTGACTATAATTATGTATTTGATCCAATAGTGTATTTAAAGCGTTTTTTTGAAACGGATGAAAGCAATTATACATTCTTGATAGATGAAGCACATAATTTGGTTGATAGAGCAAGAGAAATGTATTCTGCACAATTAAACAAACAGGATTTTTTGGATTTGAAAAGAAAGATAAAAGACAGTGAGCCTAAAATCATAAAGCATTTAAATAAAGTTAATTCATTTATGTTAACAATGAAAAAACAATGTGGTGACAACAATTATCATATCCAAAGTAGTGAACCAGATGAACTATATTATATATTGATGAAGCTCAGTAGAGAACTAGAAGAATGGTTATCAGAGAATCAAAAAGCTGACTATTATAATGAGCTATTAGAGCTTTACTTTGATGTGTATTCATTTTTAAAAATATCAGAATTTTATGATGAAAAATATATAACATATGTAGAGAAGGACAAAAAAGACGTAAAGTTAAAGCTTTTTTGCCAAGATCCATCATTGATGTTATCCATGTGCATTAACCGTGGAAAATCATCAGTTTTCTTTTCAGCTACATTAACACCCCTAGAATATTTTAGAGATATTTTAGGAGGAAACGAACAAGACTATACAATGTACCTAGAAAGTCCATATGATCCTGATAATCTACAACTTTACATCGCACATCAAATTTCAACAAGATATAAAGATAGGGATAAAACAAAGGATTTAATAGTGAGCAATATAGAGAAAATAGTTAATAATAAAAAGAACTACCTTATATTTTTTTCTTCATTTAAATACATGAACAATATAGCTGATATTTTTATAGAGAGAAATCCAGAAGTTAATGTAATAGTTCAAAGTAATAATATGAGTGAAATAGAAAGAGAGGATTTTTTAAAGCAGTTCAATGAAAATAATACAGAAACATTAGCAGGTTTTTGTGTATTAGGAGGATTGTTTTCGGAAGGAATAGATTTAAAAGGAGATCGGCTAAGCGGTGCAATAGTAGTAGGAGTTGGATTACCACAGATATGTCTTGAGAGAAATATAATAAGAGATTATTTTAATGAAAAAAATTCAAAAGGCTTTGAATATGCTTATATGTATCCGGGTATGAATAAAGTGCTTCAAGCAGTAGGAAGGGTAATTCGTACAGAAGATGATAAGGGAACAGTGCTTTTAATAGGTGAAAGATTTGCTTATAATAGCTATAAAAAAATGTTTCCAAAGCATTGGAATGTTAAATATCTAAGATGATTAAAAACTTAATATTTGTTTTTTAATAGGAAAATATAAATTTACTAACCCAGATTATTAGTATAACTATGAATAATCTGGGTTTATTTATTTTTATAAGAAACCTTAAATGTTCATAGAAAAATAAATGATACTCGGTATAATTGTAGGAGTTTATAGATAAAAATTAGCATCAATAAACATTTTTTGTATGTAACATTTATATCTTTATATAAATAGTATGTCATATAAGAACATTGAGGTGATTTTTTTGAAAGTCAAAAAAGCTATAATACCCGCTGCAGGATTAGGCACAAGATTTTTACCTGTAACAAAAGCTCAGCCTAAAGAAATGCTCCCTATAGTAGATACTCCTACTATTCAATATATAATTCAAGAAGCAGTTGAGGCAGGAATAGAAGATATATTAATTATAACAGGAAGAAATAAACGAGCTATAGAAGACCATTTTGATAAAAGTTTTGAATTAGAAATGACTTTACAACAGAAGGGAAAAACAGATGTTTTAAAGATGGTACAGGATATATCGAATATGGCTAATATTCATTATATAAGGCAAAAAGAACCTAAAGGTTTAGGTCATGCTATATACTGTGGTGAAACCTTTATTAAAGATGAGCCTTTTGCTGTATTACTAGGAGATGATGTAGTATGGTCTCCTCAAAAACCATGTATTAAGCAGCTTATTGATGCATACGAGAAATACAATACTAGCATTATTGGAGTACAAGAAGTACCTCATAGCGAGGTTTATAAATATGGAATTATATCAGGCAATAAAATAGATGATAGACTTTATAAAATAGATGATTTAGTTGAAAAACCCTCAGTAGATACTACTCCTTCAAATATAGCTATACTAGGAAGGTATATAATAACACCAGAAATTTTTGAAATACTTAAATACACCAAAAAAGGAGCAGGAGGAGAAATTCAATTAACCGATGCATTAAAAACCTTAAGTATTACTAAATGTATGTATGCATATGTTTTCGAAGGCAAAAGATATGATGTGGGAAATATGATGGGCTTCTTAACTGCAATGGTTGAATTTGCATTAAGAAAGGATAGTATAAAAGATGAATTTAAGGAATATTTGATACATTTATTAAAAAATGAACCAAGGACTTAGGTCTTTGATTCATTTTTTTTATCAGAGAACTTAAATCTTGATTTGATGTGAATCGCTTACTCCTAGGAATGAGGTAAGTGGAGTTTTATTTAAGCGAGAAAGTAAAAATTTTATTTACTGCAAATAAAATCAAAATCAATTGCATAGTAATTAATATAGCTTGGGCTATAAGATTAAGTTAGAGGAGGTTATTATGAAAACTATATTAGTTACCGGAAGTGCAGGTTTTATAGGGTTTCATGTAAGTAAGACATTGTTAAAAGAAGGATATAATGTAATAGGTGTAGATAATTTAAATGAATACTATGATGTAAAGTTGAAAAAGGATAGGTTAAATATATTAAAAAAACATGACCATTTTAGGTTTGCCTTTATAGATATTAGTAAAAAAAAGTCGGTAAAAAAAGTTTTTGAAATGTTTGATATTTCTATAGTTATTAATTTAGCTGCACAGGCTGGTGTAAGATATAGTGTAAGCCATCCGAAGGCATACATTGACTCAAATCTTGTTGGCTTTGCAAATATTATAGAAGAGTGTAAAAATTATAAAATTGAACATTTAGTTTTTGCTTCATCAAGTTCGGTATATGGTATTAACACAAATTATCCATTTTCAGAACATGATAATACGGATCATCCTGCAAGCTTGTATGCAGCAACCAAAAAGTCTAATGAATTAATAGCTCATGCTTACAGTTATACGTATGGATTACCTGTAACAGGACTTAGATTATTTACAGTTTACGGACCATGGGGCAGACCTGATATGGCTGTTTACCATTTTACAGATTCAATAATAAAGAATAAGGTCATCAAAGTTTATAATTATGGCTATATGGAAAGAGATTTTACATATATAGATGATATCGTTGAAGGAATTATTCAAATAATGGATAAACCGCCTGAGGGTCTAAAAGAATTTTATAAACAGCAAAATAATCCGTCTGTTAGTTGTGCTAGGTACAGAATTTATAATCTTGGTAATAGTAAACCAATAAAGCTGATGGATTTAATCGAGTTACTAGAAAAAAAATTAAATAAAAAATCAAAAATAAAATATTATCCTATACATGCTGGAGACATACAAAAAACATATGCAGATGTAGATGATTTATTCGATGCTGTACAATTTAAGCCAGAGGTAACTATAGAAGAAGGCTTAGATAGATTTATACAGTGGTATTATAAATATTACAATATCAGTTTACAATAAATGTATAAAATTTGTTATTATAGACAATAATAACCTGTAAGTGTGGAAAATTTGGACACAATTACGATAATTTTTTAAAATAGGACTTTTCAAACACTTATACTTTATATAAAATAAGATTATGTTCAATCCAGACTAATCATGGATTTAATAATCTGAACAGAGTACCGAAATTTAAAGAGGAAAAAAAGAATGGAGGAAAACAATGTACAAGAAAATCGTTATATTTTTTGTGGCATGCTTTCTTTTAACTTGTACGAATAATATAACTTTAGCATCTAGCAATGTCAAAAGAGAAAATCCATCAAGGAAGGAACTTGAAAGATTAATAGATGAGGTTGCTAAGAAGCGAGGTATACCTACAGTGATATTAAAATCTGTAGCTAGAGTTGAAAGTGTTTTTAAGCAATATAATACAGATGGATCTGTATATACAGGTTCAAGAGGAAGTATTGGAGTAATGCAAATTAATAATAGAGGTGCTGGATTCGATACAAATAGATTGAAATATGATATTAATTATAATATTGAAGCTGGTGCTGAAATGTTGTTAAGAAAATGGGATACATGTGTAAGGAAGCTGCCAAGGTTTAAAGATATGGATCCAAATATTTTAGAGCATTGGTATTTTGCTTTATGGGCGTATAATGGTTGGAGTGAAAGTAACAATCCGAATACCGGTAAGAAAAAATATGCTTATCAGGATTTAGTGTATATGATAGCAGAAAAAGAATACAATCAGACTATCACTAAATTTAATAATAAGCTTTTACCTAAAAGTGGACTTCCGGAAAAAAACAAAATTTACGCTTCGCCAAAAGATGTACACTATGGAGATGTAGTAAAATACCAAAAAGGCGATATCGTATCAGTTAATGTCCAAAATTCACTTAAAATAAGAAAGGAACCTGCTGGCAAAGAAAAAGGAAGTCTAGCACCAGAAGATATTTTGTATGTAATTGATGAGCCTAAACTTTTATCTGGATATTATTGGTATAATGTTAAACTTAAAGATACAGATTTGAGTGGTTGGGTAGCAGGTAACTGGATTATTAAAATAGGCGATTTAATAGATGAAACTGGTATTGCTATCGAAGCACCATTTAAAGATGTATCAAATTGTTGGGGTTTGAAATATATAGCCAAATTAAAAGAACTAGGGGTAATAACTGGTGAGAATGATCATTTCTATCCAAAGAAGAATATAACAAGAGAAGAGTTTAGTGTCATGATCGCAAAGGCACTTAAATTAGAAAAAACAGATATTGAATTACCATACGAAGATGTTGATATGATAAAACCTTGGGCTTTAGATTATGTAAAATCAATCACAGCAAAAAATTATTTTTACGGATTTACAGATAATAAATTTAGACCAGGTTATAATATTACAAGAGAAGAAATGGCTATGATTTTAAGTACTATAATTGGTATTGATGCAATTCATATGGATATAGAACTTGATTATAAAGACATAGACAAAATAACGTCTAAGAATTTAGACTATGTAAAGAATGTATATGGTAAAAATTTAATGCATGGAGACAATAAAAACAACTTTAATCCAGATAGACCGCTTACAAGACAAGAAGCAAGCAAAATAATAGTACAATTATTAGAATATATAGATAAAAATGATAATAATTGACCATAAAAAACTGAAGGATAGTCCTTCAGTTTTTTAAGTACTTAACCTTGATTATTCACATAATAGAATAATCAGGGTTATTTATTTGCAATGATTTATGAAAATAGAAATATAATCCTTGATTATTCATATAAAGCACAAATAATATGTTGTAAATTTTTGGATTAAAAGTTTTCAGAGAATTAGTAGGTATAACAAGTTGGTATGTCTAGGATTCTATGAACATCTACTAATCAGAAAGAACTTTATTAATGAATCTTTTATTGAATAAGCGTTAATTGTATCTCCTATTCATTGTATAATATGAAACTCATTACTCAATTCATTCTTAGGAGTAAGTGATTCACACCAAATCATAGATTTGGTTTCACTGCTCATTATTTTCTATGAATAATCTGGGATTATAATGAATAAAGATTTGCTGTATGTATAAATTAGACGTCATTGGAAAAAATATATTATGAGGAGAGTGAAAAATGAGAAAAAACATATATTCAATAGGAGTAATATTTTTAATGATACTAGTTATAGGAATAATAATTTACATACAATCAGACGTTAATGAATTAATAACAGAAAATACAGAAACAGAACCTAATATAAAAACTGATAATATTAATGAAGATGTTGAAGATAAGAACGAATTTTTGAATAATAGATTTATACGAATTGATAAGCAATCAAAATAGCTGTAGTCAAACAACAATGACTACAGCTATTAGATTTTAGATTTCTGCTTATAATTCAGTACAGCATACTATGGAAAGTTATATGAACTAATTATCAAATAAATTTTGGAAAGAGTAGGTTACTTCTTTGTTTTTAACAGTAAAAGTTAGATATTTCATATCAAAAACATTATCAGCAGAATATTTATCATTTATATAAATATAGCGGATACCATCTTTAAATTGAGTTTTATTAAAGCTACCAGTTTGGACAACCCAAATATTCTTATCCTTCTTATAATCTAATAATACTCTGTGAAACAGCTCTGCTTCCATAGAATCTGAAAAACCATTATCTCCAAAAACAGGTTTTGGTAGTGAAATAATAATATTATCTTGATCTGTATTTTGTAATGTTGTTAAAAATTCTGTCCATTGATACGGATTAGCTTGTCTAATACCACCATTTAAATCGTTTAGTTGAATAAACATAGCACTTCCTTTTGAATATCCAGAAAAACCAGTTTTAGGGTTTAGAGTAGCTTCACTATTTAAATTAGCAAAACTATCAGGCAGATTATTTAGTACTATATTGATATTAGAGGTGTTTAATGCTTTATTTAAATTATTAGCTATCTGATAGTCTAACAAAGTATCTAATTTATTTACTCCTGTTGTTATAATAGCTTTATATCCACCATCAGTAATATCTAATAATTTTTCTTTTACATCTTTTATCATAGTTTCCTCTGGAGCCTTAGTTTCATAGGAATAAGGTGTATGATATAGAGATTTCAAACCATCAACTAATATATAACCCTTATCCATATTAAGAGGGTTTGTCTCAACAAGGTAAATTCTTTTAACAGTTATAGGATAGCTTATATATGAAGGAATATCAGCAGTTACCCATTTCCAATATTTCCAGTCAATATCATTTGCCAAATTCAGCCTGTGAAGGTTACCTTTACTATCATAAATTTCAGCTCTTAACCAATGATTTTTTTGATTACCATAAACCCAAAGACCTAACTTATCAGCCTTATTTTCTAGTTTAATACCACCATTTTTTAATTCAATATAGGCAGCTTGAGTATCTTCAGAATTTGTGAAATCATATTCCAATTTTAAAGAATGAGTACTATCTTTACTTTTTGAAGATGTTTTTATATTTCCTTGAACAACGTTAGGATAGCTTGTAAAAGATAAGCCGTTAGTGTTTTCAAAATCTTCAAGCATCTTCATAACATAACCAACAGAAAACTTAAAATTTTTAACTGCATCGCCTATATTAGCAGTCAAAACACCAGAATTTGGTGTTTTAGATGTATATAACACACCATCCTTTACGCTACCGATATCACCAAATACATCCCACTGGATATCTTCTACATTTATCTTGCTAGAATAACCTTCATCATTAAGTCCATATACATTTTTCAACAAATCCGCTAAAACAATTTCACTATCAACATCTACACTATAGTAGTATTGATCGCTTTGAATTTCTTTAACGCTGTTTAATACGTTTATTTCTATTTCTGCTTTTTTATTTTTATATTTAGCAATTATAGTTCCTGTGCCAACTTCATGTGGTGTAAATATGTTTTCTTTAAGTGAACCTTTTGTATCTTCTATATAATATTTAACAGAATCTTGATCAACAGGTACAGGATTATTGTACCTATCATAGCCTTTAACAAAAAATTCTCTTGAAGTATCAACAAAAATGTCTGTATTATTACATATAATCTCAATTTTACTTAGAGATTTTTGTGGAGCATCATTAAAGACACCGACTCCATTTATTACTCTTCTTTGACTGCCATCAGATGGATAATTAACTACAACAGGAGTATCTTTATCAAGTGAAGATAAAACCATAGTAGTAGAACCTCCTCCATCAAAATTGATTGCATCATATGCTCCAAGATGAATCATTAAATCTGCCATTTCAGTTTGTGTCAAACCCTTGTAAGAAGTATGTCTTCCATCAACTACAGCTATGATTAATTGTTTTTTATCCTTAGTAATACCTAATGCGGTTCTTGGTTGGTTTCCTTTTATGTCAATAGTAAAATTATCAGCTATTTTACCAGCTTTAACAAGAACAGCGCCGCCACCAACTGCTGAAGAAATTTCATTTAAATCTTTTGATGCATTAATTTGAAGATTTACCTTATCACCAACCTTAAAATTTTGCAGTAATTGTTCACCCGCGAAATTTCTTCCAGCAAGTACATAACCATTTTCAGGCATATCTAATGGGGCATGTCCAGTTTGAACGCTTATAACAGTATCATTTTCTATCACGACCTCAGTAGTGTTTGGATAATATCTATTTCCAATGGTCTTGTTTGACCAATTCTTATCAAACATGACAATACCTTCAAATGTATTACTGTCTTTGTTTATAGAGTAAACAGTAAGTGGCTCTTTATCTTGAGGGATTACTTTCATATTCCATTGTAAAAAATCAATAGAAGGAATTTTATTATCATCCATAAAGAATACTGGAAATTGTTTGGCTGAATTATTAGGAGATGATATAAACTTATTATCATCAATTATCGGACCAATAGGTGTTGAAAAATGGTCAGTGTAAAAATAATCTGCATTAATTCCTGCTATAGCGCCAGAATCAACAACCATACCTTTTATAGTATCTTTTTCTATAACTCCATCCTTGTCATATAGCGGTTTAATGTTTGTATATTTATCTGACAAATCAACCCTTAAAACATTGATGTTAACCCAACCTGTTGATGTGAATTTTTTGATACTTTCATGTATAAGTCCACTCGAAACAATTTTTTCTTGTCTATCTTGATATATGAGAAACTGTTCTTGTGCATATGTACTACATGAGTTTGTAATTAGGAAAATAGATATAGCTAGAGTAGATAAAAACTTTTTAAGTGCATTATTCATAGTTTCACATCCTTTACCATTAAAATTACTTCATCTTATTAGGATCCTAGATTATTCATAGAAAATCATGAGCAGTGAACCCAAATCTTGATTTTTGTGAGTCACTTACTTATATGAAAAATCAGGATGATTTATATTTCTATATTTCTTAAAACCATAGATTGAACTGTTCTTTGTTTTTCATAGAAGTGATAATCTTATCTCTAGCATCAGGCACCAGTTTATTTATATGTTTCATAAGTTCTTTCATTTCTTCTCTTTTAGTATTCTTATCAGCAGGACAAGGACTTTTAACTGTAGGAATATTATGCCTAATGATAGCATTTTTGATTTCGTACTCAGGTAAGTAGATCATTGGCCTAATAACATGTATGTCTTTTCTTGATAAATATGTTTTAGGCAAAAATGTACTTATCCTCCCTGAATACAACATACTTAGAAATAAAGTTTCAATAGCATCATCAGCATGATGTCCTAAAGCTAATACATTACATCCATTTTCAATAATGAGATCATGCAAAGCACCCCTTCTCATTTTTGCACATAAAGAACATGGATTCTTTTCTTTTCTAATGTCGAAAACAATTTTACCAATTTCAGTTTCCTTGATTTGATAAGCTACATCAATCTTTTCACAGAATTCTTTGATTGGTGTCAAATCAAAATTATCAAAACCTAGAGTAAGAGTAAAAGCCTGCAATTCGTATTTAACAGGGCTAAAATGTTGAAATAATCTTAGACCATATAACAAAGCCATACTATCTTTACCACCAGAAACCCCTACTGCAACCTTATCACCATCATTTATTAAATTATACTCTTTTACTGCTTTTCTTATTGCGCCTAATGTTTTTTTCATGATATCGTCCTTTCATATACAGTACATCACTTTAATTATAATCAATTATTATTATATTAGTATTACAAATCAATTACAAAAAAATTAAAAAGAAAGGTAAGTTACTAATGATAGTCGCAAAAGAAAGGTTGATAAAAAATTTTTTATATGATATTTTTGAGATGTTAGAGAAAATTTATAAAGTATTAATTTCTAAATGATTAATAACATTCATTTGGATATATATACTTACAATAGATAATCATACAGGTTGAATTTTTTGCATATAGTAAGTAGGTAGTTTTTAATATTAATTTATGAGGTATTAATATAAATGAAAAAATATATAATTGTACTATTTATGTCAGCAGTGCCAATAGTTGAATTAAGAGGAGCAATACCACTAGGTATAGTTATGGGCATTTGTCCTATTTACAGTTTATTGTTTAGTATATTGGGCAATTGTATAATAGTGCCATTATTGTTGAAAGGTTTAAAACCATTATTGAAATTTTTCTATAATATAAAATTTTTTAAAAAATATGTTATTTTTTTGCGAAATCGAACATTAAAGAAAAGCAAGAGAGTACAAAGGTATGAGATGCTTGGTTTATTTTTGCTAGTAGCATTTCCAATACCATCAACAGGAGTGTACACAGGTTGTCTAGCTGCATCATTATTAAAAGTAAAATATAAGGATGCAATGATTTCAATATGTGCTGGAGTGGTTACTTCAGGTATAATAGTTTATTTGTTGAGTATTGGATTATTATAAAAATAAAGTAAAACTAAACATTTGATATAAAAAATGTAAAAATTTAATTAAAACTATTGCAAAATGATAAATAATGTGTTATTATCATTGTAAAAGAAGCTTGTATAATAATTGAATAAAGAAACCTTATTAAGAGAGGCTGAGGGAATAGGCCCTATGAAGCCCGGCAACCGACTATTATTTAAGCTATAATAGTGAAGGTGCTAAATCCTACAGATTTAAATCTGAGAGATGAGGAAGTGCTTAAATAGACCTCTTCCTTTGGAAGAGATTTTAGTTTTTTTGGGGAAATTTAAATAAGTACAATATAAGAAACATGACTTATAGATTTCTATTTTGATTAAATTATAGGAGGGTTTTTATGAGAAAATGGTTATTTACATCTGAGTCCGTTACAGAAGGACATCCTGACAAAATGTGTGATCAAATTTCAGACGCAATACTAGATACAATAATATCAAAGGATCCTAATTCTAGAGTAGCTTGTGAGACATCAGTAACAACAGGTTTGGTTTTAGTATCTGGAGAAATATCTACTAAATGTTATGTAGACATACCTAAAATAGTAAGACAAACTATAAAAGATATAGGGTATACAAGAGCAAAGTATGGATTTGATGGAGACACTTGTGCAGTATTGACATCTATTGATGAACAATCACCTGATATAGCTATGGGAGTAAATGAAGCATTTGAAAGTAAAAAGGGACAAATGGAAGATAAAATTAATTCGATAGGAGCTGGAGATCAAGGTATTATGTTTGGTTTTGCATGTAACGAAACTCCTGAATTAATGCCATTACCAATTTCTTTAGCACATAAATTAGCTAGAAGACTTACAGAGATTAGAAAAATCGGTAAACTAAACTATCTTCGTCCAGATGGTAAAACACAAGTAACAGTAGAATATCATGATGATAAGCCTGCTAGAGTGGATACAATAGTTATATCTACACAGCATTGCCCAGATGTTGAATTAGAAACTATAGAAAAAGACTTGATAGATTTGGTTATAAAAGAGATAGTACCAGCAGAATTATTAGATGAAAACACAAGATATCTAATAAATCCAACAGGTAGATTTGTAATTGGTGGACCTCAAGGAGATGCAGGTTTGACAGGTAGAAAGATCATAGTAGATACATATGGTGGCTACTCTCGTCATGGAGGAGGAGCTTTCTCAGGGAAAGATCCAACAAAAGTTGATAGATCAGCAGCATATGCAGCAAGATATGTAGCTAAAAATATTGTTGCAGCAGGTTTAGCAGATAAATGTGAAGTTCAGTTAGCTTATGCAATAGGTGTAGCTTATCCGGTATCAATATATGTAGATACCTTTGGAACAGGCAAAATAAAAGAAGAAAAGATAGAAGAGCTTATTAATGCTAATTTCGATTTAAGACCGGCAGCTATTATAAGAGACTTAGATTTAAAGAGAGGTATATACAGACAAACAGCAGCTTATGGACATTTTGGTAGAATAGATATAGATTTACCATGGGAAAAAACTGACAAAGCAGAGCTATTAAAAGAGCAAGCAAATATCTAAAAACAGTAACCAAAAACCAACATCATGAGTATAATGTAACAATCCATGTTTTTGTATAGTGTTTATTTCAAACTTCTAGTGGATTAGATAATGACTTTTTAAAGGAAGGTGATACATTGCTTATTTTGTTGGTTTCTGCTTTTATATATGTTTTTTTTGTATATGGAATAATACAATTCATCATGGAAATAGGATATAATTACTCCTATAAAAAGCACATCAAAGACAAAATATGTATATATGTAGAAGAACCTGAAACTTTAGAGTATATATTAAGAATGGTAAAAGATAAATTTTCGTATATATGTTTAATATTTGAAGAAAAAGACGTTCGCGCAGAGAAAATTGCAAAGAAGCTAGTAGCTGAAAACAGATTAGAAATAAAATATATTGATAAATAAACTGATGAAGTATTCGTCAGTTTATTTATTTATGCAGAGAATCCAAATCGGATTACAAGCTGAAACTAAAATTTGTGTATTTTTATGTGAGGTACTTACTCATGAATAGAGAATAGAATCTATGATTTTTTGTTAATTCGCTTATTCCTATGAGTGAAAATGAATAGT
Source organism: Abyssisolibacter fermentans (assembly GCF_001559865.1). Taxonomy (NCBI): domain Bacteria; kingdom Bacillati; phylum Bacillota; class Clostridia; order Eubacteriales; family Clostridiaceae; genus Abyssisolibacter; species Abyssisolibacter fermentans. The sequence continues at coordinate 130,381 of NZ_LOHE01000090.1, read as the reverse complement.
GAGTTTCATATTTGTAGAATACTATAGATAAATAACTTCTATATCAAAATGATTTGAAAACTGATTAAAAACATTATATTGAGCACAAAAGAGAAAAAAACTCTCTTATTTTAAAAAATGATAATTTTTAAGCTAAAAAACAAGTAAAAATAGTTGATGCTTGAGAAAATATCACATACAATATGAGTATAAAGGAGAGGATGGTATATGTTAATAAGATATTCTGTTGAAAATTTTAGATCATTTAAAACCTTAGAGACATTCAACATGGTACCGGGTAGTTCAAAACATTTCAATGAAAGGTTGTACAATAAAGATAATATAAAGCTATTACGTTTTTCGGCTATCTATGGAGCTAATGCAGCTGGTAAATCTAATCTAATCGCATCTATGAAATATGCTAAGGTTTTAATTATAGAAGGAATAGAAAGTTTGTCTGTTACCGACTATTATAGGTTAGACTCGTTATATAAGGAGAAAGAAACCAGATTCGAATTTGAAATAAAAATTGGCAATAAATTTTATGCATACGGAATATCATATCTTATATCAGGCAAAGAAATTAAAGGTGAATGGCTTTATGATATCACTGATAGTAAAAATGAAATAATGATGTTTGAAAGAGATGATAACAAGATAAAAACATCACTAAATATAAAAGATGCCCAAGAAAAAATTAGATTTAATGTGTACAAAAATGATGTTGAAGGATCAACATGTGACTTATTATTAAAAGAGATAGGTACAAAAAAATTAAGCTCTCATTCACAGCTTTATGTGATTAAAGAAATATATAATTGGTTTAAATTTAATTTAAGAATATTTAAGCCAGATGAACCAATAGGAAGCTTGGATTTTTTTAGTGATGATATAAAGAGAGACCAATTAGGTAAATTACTAAACGACTTAGATACGGGTATATTAGGCATATCTTTTATTAATGTTGAAGCTGATGAATTAGCTAGGAATTTACCAAAAAAAACGATTAATAAATTGATTTTAGATTTAAAAGAGGCAAAGATGCAAGAAAATAATAAATCAAAAAGTATAACTGTTAGAGTGTCTAATCAATATTATAAGATTATATTAAATGATGATAAAGTAGAAATAAAAAAATATGTTTTTGCTCATTCCAATGACAATATAGAAGCTTTATTTGATTTAATAGATGAATCTGATGGAACTCAAAGAATAATTGATTTGTTGAATTTAGTTTTAGCACCTGAAGAAGAAAATATATATATTATAGATGAGCTAGATAGGAGTTTACATCCTAATCTAGTAAAGAAATTTGTTGAGTTATTCTTAGAATTAGGTTCAAACAAAGACTCACAATTAATAGTATCAACACATGCTTCAGTACTTATGGATTTAAATTTGCTCAGAAGAGATGAATTATGGTTCGTAGAACGTGACAAAAACTGTATATCTAAATTGTTCTCACTTGAAGATTTCAAAGAAAGATATGATAGGAGAGTTGAAAAATCATACTTAGAAGGTAGATACGGTGCAGTACCGTTATTCGGGACATTTGACAGATTAAATTTGGAGGAGTAATCATGCCGAGACTAACAAAATTGCCAGTCACAGAAAGAACTTTAGAAGATAGAGAATTAAAGTCTATGAAAAAGAGATTCATTTTGTATTTTGAAGGGCAAAAGACAGAAGCATCATACTTTGAAGGGTTAGCCAAAAATAAAAAACATATAGGTGTTTCAAATTTAATAACTATAGAAGTGCTAAAACGCAGTCCTGATGACGGGTCTAGTTCTCCTAACCATTTGATAGAATATTATTTAGAATATATTAATGAAAGCTCAGATGAATTATATCTTGAAGATTTAGACGAATTATGGATGATATTTGATAAAGACAGATGGCCTGAGGCACATATAAGCTATGCTATAAATGGAGCGAAAGAAAATAATATTAATATTGGTTTTACTAATCCTTGCTTTGAGTTTTGGCTGTTGCTGCATTTTGATGAAATACATGAGATTGATAAAAAAAAGCTTTTGAAAAATAAAAGGGTTTCTAATAGACATTCTTATGCAAGCTTTGAATTATCTCAGATATTACAGAAACATGGTTATAGCGGTTTTGATAAAGCATCAGTTGAGTTTGAAGCTTATATTGATAGAATAGACAAAGCAATAAAGAATGAGACTTTTTATGCACAGACAATAGAAGATATAAATAACGAATTAGGGTCTAATATTAGCAAACTTATTTATAGAATGAAGACTGGTTAAATTTGAATAGTAGTTGAGTAAAATTTTAGATTGAAGTAATGAAACAATGTTTAGACTCATTAGCTAATTTATTATTTGGCGATTTGTTGTGAAGTATACAAGGTTTATAGAAACTTTCTTGCGCTTCGTTGAAACGGTGTGTTGCAATTACTACGTAATTGCTTCCGTTGTTATAAAATTTGAAAATATGATATAATAATTTTAACAATACGTATAATGATTATAGAACTTAGCTAAGAATCAATGGAAAAGAGCTTTTGGAGGGTGTGTTTTGGTAAGTTTACAGGGTACTGTTGAAGAAATAATATTTAAAAATGAAGCTAATGGCTATGCTGTGGCTGTTATAGAAACTGATGATGATATTGTCACTATAGTAGGTTGTATTCCTATTATTAATATTGGAGATACTCTAGAAGTTCAAGGACAGTGGGATTATCATTCAAAATTTGGACAACAGTTAAAAGTACAGTCTTATACAAAGGTAGTTCCATCTACCTTAAATGGGATAGAGAAATATTTATCTTCAGGTTTGATACCAGGTATTGGGCCCAAAATGGCTAAAAAAATAGTAGAAAAATTCGGAAAAGAATCGTTAGATATATTACAATATAATCCCAAAAAACTTACAGAAATACGAGGCATTGGTTCTAAAAAAGCTGAACAAATAGCAGAAGTATTTGCTGAGCAGAGAAACTTGAGAGATGTAATAATATTTTTACAAAAATATGAGATTAGTACTGGATATGCAGTTAAAATATATAAAAAATACGGTGATGAAGCTGTATCTGTAATTAAAGAAAATCCATACAGGCTTACTGAAACTATACACGGTATTGGCTTTAAATTAGCTGATAAGATTGCAATAAATATGGGTATTGACAGCAATTCAATATATAGAGTTTCAGCAGGGATTAAATATACCTTGATTAATTACTCTTCATCAGGGCATACATATGTTCCAAAGCAAGAATTAATAGATAAAACATTTCAACTACTGGGAGTTGATGAAGAGTTAATAGACGAAGCGCTTACTTCTTTAGCATTAAAACAAGAAATAAAGCTGGAGATGTCTGTAGATGATATCAAAGTATATTACATGCCTTTTTATACAGCTGAAGCAAATGTTAGTAAAAAACTAGTAGAGCTTTCAAGAGCAAAGGTTGAAGAGATAGATACAGATATAGAAAAAGAAATATCGGCAATGGAAGAAGAGGATAATTTTTATTTTGCACAAAAACAGAAAGAAGCAATTAAACAAGCACTGAAAAATGGTGTAATGGTTCTAACTGGTGGACCGGGTACTGGGAAAACTACAACAATAAATAGTATCATTAAAATTTTTGAGAAAAACAAAAAAACTATATCTTTAGGTGCACCAACAGGAAGAGCTGCTAAGCGTATGACAGAAGCATCAAACAGAGAAGCAAAGACAATACATAGATTACTGGAATATGGTTATATAGATGATGAAATTGCTATGTCATTTGCAAAAAATGATGAAGATCCATTAAAAAGCGATGTTATAATAATAGATGAAGTTTCAATGGTTGATATTTTATTGATGAACAATCTGTTAAAGGCAATAGTAGCTGGTACTAGATTGATCCTGGTAGGAGACGTAGATCAGCTACCTTCGGTAGGACCAGGTAATGTGTTAAGAGATATAATAAATAGTGATATAGTAAAAGTAGTTAAGCTTGATGAAATTTTTAGACAAGCAAGAGAGAGTATGATAGTAGTAAATGCTCATAGAATCAATAAAGGTGAAAAGCCTTATTTAAATGTAAAAGATAAAGATTTCTTTTTTATGTCAAGAGAAGCAAATAATCAAATAGTAGATACAGTTATTGAATTGTGTACCAAAAGATTACCAAAATACAATGGTTATGATGCTTTAAAAGATATACAGGTGCTTACTTCTATGAAAAAGGGAGATGTAGGAGTAAATGCTCTTAATTCAAAATTGCAAGCAGCGTTGAATGCCTACTCTAAGGATAAGCCTGAAAAGAAATATGGAGATATAATCTTTAGAGCTGGAGATAAAGTAATGCAGATAAAAAATAACTATAAAATAAAATGGAAAATCAATAATTATGGGAAAGTAGTTGAAGGTGAAGGGATATATAATGGTGATTTTGGGTACATAACTGATATTGATGAAGAGAAGAGTGTAATAACAATTTTGTTTGATGAAAACAAACAGGTTAAATATAAATTTGGTCAATTAGATGAACTAAAATTAGCATATGCAACAACAATACACAAAAGTCAGGGAAGTGAATTCCCAGTAGTAGTAATACCAATTAGCTGGGGACCACCAATGTTACTAACAAGGAATCTATTATATACAGCCATAACAAGAAGCAAAGAACTGGTTGTATTGGTAGGCATGAAAAGATACATGGACTTGATGATAGAAAATAATAGAATTACAAAGAGATATTCTGGTTTGAAAGATAGGTTGAAAATGTTTTTCGATATGTTTATGAATGATAATATATCGGAATAGATAATATTATGGAGTAATACAATGATTATAAAATTTATAAAAGATTTTTATAATACAATTTTAGAGCTGATTTTTCCAGAGGATAATTTATGTTTACTTTGCAATAAACATTCAGAAGAGGTAGACAACCATATTTGTAAGGATTGTTTGGAGAAATTAGTATTTGTATCGAATAAGAGATGTGAAATATGTGGACGACCTTTAAAGCCCAGCTATATACCTGACTTGTGTCATGATTGTATTAATAAACAGAAATTATTTATAAAAAACATGTCTCCATTAATATATGAAGATTATACTAGAGAATGCATACATAATTTCAAGTATAAAAAAAGGGCATATATGTATAAAGCCTTAGGTTCAATTATGGTAAAATATTTATATGAAAATACAGATATAAAATTTGATTTAATATTACCCGTTCCACTTAATAAAAAGAGAATGTTGGAAAGGGGTTTTAATCAAGCGGAGCTTCTTAGTAAATACATTTCAAAATACATTAATGTACCTCATGATGCAAAAACTCTATTAAGAATTAAAGATACACAAAAACAAAACAAATTAAAAAGAGCTGATAGAATTAATAACATGAAAAATGCTTTTAGTATTAAAAACAATAATCATATTAAAAATAAAGTAATATTATTAGTTGACGATATATATACAACAGGCACGACTATCAATGAGTGTTGTAAAGTATTATTAAAAAGTGGTGCAAAGAAAGTTTATGTACTAACGTTAGCAATAGGACATAATGAATATAATTAAAATAGTCGCAGCCTAAAGGTTTATAAATTTTATATAAAAAATTAAAGGATTTAAATATATTGACATAGAAATTACTAAATAAATTGAATGGAATCCATTAAGATAAGCCGAATGAGGAAAGGAGAGGTTATATGGACGTTCGTAATTGTAAAAAATGTGGGAAGATATATAAATATGATGGATTTAGTATGTGTTTAAAATGCAGACAGGAAGAAGAAGAAGAATTTAAAAAAGTAAGAGAATACATATATGATAATCCATCAGCGACAATACCAATAATATCAGAAGATACTGGAGTTAATACTAAAAAAATATTAAGATATCTTAGAGAAGGAAGATTAGCGATAAAGAATAATAACAATAATTTAATCTTAGCATGTGAAAGATGTGGAGTTGCTATAAATACGGGCAGATTCTGTGAAAAATGTGCTGTAGAGATACAGAATGAGTTAAATAGTTCAATTAAGCAGAAAAAAACAACTAAAAAAGGCAATAAGAGTTCTCAAGAAAAAATGTATGTAACTAGACGTTTGAAATAAAAGCAAAATCCTTGATTATATATTTTTTTTAATTTAGATTTTACCTTTTATATAACGAAAATTATATTATAGAGAAGTATATTATTTCCTATAGATAAAAAACAAAAATGTTAATTATATAATAAAAAAACTAAAGTGCACCCTTATCTATGACGATATTAATTATAGAGTATATTGTCAAGATGGGGTGTTTTTAATGAAAATATTTAATTCGCATATTCAAAAAGCTTATAAAATATATTCAAAGAATGATTATAACAAGAGTATTAGCAAGGTATCTAAGACTAATAAAAAAGATGAAATACAGTTGTCTTCTAAAGCATTAGAATTTCAATATGCATTGAAAGCTTTTAAAGAAGTTCCTGAGATAAGAGAGGAAAAAGTCAAAGAAATCCAAGACAGAATAAAAAACGGTACGTACGAGGTAGATGTTCGAAAAATAGTAGATAATATATTTTCATAGGTGGTGAAAACAGTGCAAGCTTTACTAAGTGAGTTAAAAAAAATTCTTAACCAAGAGTACGCAGTTTATGAAGAATTATTAAAATTGACAGAAAATAAAACACAAGTAATAATAGAAGGTAAAATTAAAGAATTAGACGAAATAACAAAATTAGAAGAAAACCAAATACTCAAGATTGCAAACTTAGAGCAGATAAGAGAAGATATTGCTATGAAATTGAGGAATAGTCTTGGACTTAGTATAGACAGTAATATAACTAACATAATAGACAAATTGAGCAAGCAAGACAAAGAAGATTTGGAAGTGATTAAAAGAAAGATAGTCAGTGTTTTAGATAAGATTAAAGAAAAGAATGATTTAAATAATACCTTGATAGGAGATGCGTTAGAGTATATCAATTTAAATATAAACCTCTTAACAAATACTAAGCAAGGAAATGTTTATAATAAAAAGGATAATAATTTTGTACAGCAAAATAAGAGTCTTTTTGATGTAAAGGCATAGTTGGGAGGTTAATGATGTTATGGCAAATATAATAGGAACATTATCTACAGCTATATCAGGCTTATATGCAAACAACAAAGCACTAGAAACAACAGCACATAATATAGCTAACGTAAACAATCCATATTATGTTAGGCAACAGGTTATACAAACTACATCTTCATATAAAACTTTATCAAATAGCAACTTTCAAATAGGAACTGGCGTTGATGTTCAAGAAATTAGACAAATACGTAATGAATTCTTGGATTTAAAATACAGAGAACATTCAGGGGCTTTGGGTTTTTATAATTCAAGAAATGAAGTATTAGAGCAGGTTCAAGGTATAATGAATGAGATGTCAGATGAAGGTCTTCAAAAAGTTATGGATCAGTTTTGGAATAGTTGGGACGAGTTATCAAAAGACCCATCAAATCTAACTATTAGAGGCTTGATAAAAGAAAGAGCAGAAGCTCTTATAGATACAGTTAATCATTATTCTGACCATTTAGATGATTTACAGGTTAATCTCAATAATACTATAAAGAATAAAGTAGAAGAAGTTAATGATATAGCTCATAGAATAGCTGAAATCAATGAAAAAATAAAGAAATACGAATCAAATTTTGTCACAGCAAATGATTATAGAGACGAAAGAAACAGACTACTAGATAGATTATCAGAGCTTGTAGACATGGATTGTTATGAGACAGAATCTGGAGCTGTAAATGTAAGGATATGTGACAGACATATAGTAATGGCTGGCAATGTGAATGATCTCAAGTTAAAAACAAATGGCAGCTCATTTTTTGATATCTACTGGTCTGATGATGATACAATGGTTGATATTCAAAATGGAGAAATTGCAGGTGTTTTAGGTTCAAGAGGAAATGTAGCTAAAACAATAATTGAAAAAAGTAACGGTACAGTAAAACAAAAAGTAGATGTGGTCATAGCAGTAGATTTAACAACTACAGATATGACAAAGGTAAATGACATAATAAATACATACGAAGAAGATATGAAAAAACGTGGACTAGAGCCAGTGTTTAAATTTGTAACATTTGGTGATGCGCCGGCCAAAGAGATAACCACAGATTTTCAAACAGATATAACAGCTAACTTTACTACACAACCAGAAGATGCAGAAAATTTCAATGAGGTTGTGAACTTAGTAAAAGGCATGACTTATTCGGATAATTCACTAAAAGAGCTGGTAGTAATAAGTGATGAAAGTATTGGTGGAGATGGTAATGTTATAGATTTAGCTGATGCTCAATCATATATAAGTGATTTAAAAGCTTTAGGTATTTCCACAAATGTAGTTTCAAAAGAAAAATATAGAAAATTAGGAGATACTGGAGAAGTTGGTTGGGAATATATAACTGACAAAACAGGAGGCAGTTTTATAGATATAGATAAATCAGCAGCTGGAGAGCTAGGTGTAGAACTTTCTGAATTATCAACAAGCAATCTAAGTGTTATGATGGGTAATGTAGAGTCTTTTGATGAAATAATACCTTCTATAAAACAGAAGCTAAATACTTTTGTAAATACACTCGCAAGAAATATTAACTATATTCACAAGCAAGGATTTACACTTGATGGTAATCCCGGAGAAGATTTTTTTGTTGCAGCTGATTCTAGTTTGCCTATACAAGCAGGAAATATAAAATTAAATCCAAATTTATCAGAATTAAATAATATAGTAGCAGGCGACACAGCGCTAGAACTTGGGAATGGTAAAATAGCTGCTCAGATTAACAATCTTAGAGATGCATATATATTTGGAAGTCTAAATTCAGATGATTATTTTAGAGATATAATATCTGATATTGGAGTAACAGCAAGTACTACAAAAAGCTTTTTAGAAAGCAAAACAATGTTAAGAAATGAAGTAGATAGTAAAAGACAAGCAATATCTTCAGTTTCACTAGATGAAGAAATGACAGATATGCTTAAATTTCAACATTCATATGCAGCTAATTCAAGAGTAGTAAATGCTGTAGATGAGATGCTTGATAGAATTGTAAACGGATTGGGAGTAGTTGGTAGATAAAATAGATATATAAGAAATGGAGTGTTATTATGTCCGGATGGATAGGTTTTAGTACAGCAGTATCAGGATTATTGACAAGTCAAAAAAGTCTTTATATAACAAATCACAATATAGCTAATGTGGATTCAGAAGGTTATTCAAGACAAAAAGGTGTTCAACATGCTCTTTCACCACACTATTTAGCAGGTACAGGTTTATTAGGTGGAGGAACCACAATAGATAGTATAAGGAGAGTAAGAGATGACTTTGTAGATTTTAAATACTGGACAGAGCAGGGTAATCATGGACAGTGGGAGATGAAGCAAAAGAGCTTAAATGATATAGAAAATATTTTTAATGAGCCATCTGATAATAGCTTAAATAAAAATCTTGACGAATTATATACAGCATTAGAAAAATTGAGTACAAATCCAAGTGATTCAGCAAGCAGAAATCTAGTTAAAGAAAGGTCTATAGCTCTAACAAAACATTTAAACGAAACTGCTGGTAAGCTATATAATTCTCAAAAAGAATTAAATTTTTCAATTATGACTAAAATAAAACAAGTAAATGATTATGCAGGGCAAATTAGTAATTTAAATAAAGAAATAAACTTTCTAGAAATGGACGGATCAATAGCAAATGACTTGAGAGACAAAAGAGATTTAGTAGTTGATCAGTTGTCAAAACTGGTAAATGTCAATGCAAAAGAAATTGATGGCAAATATACAGTAACTATCAAAGGTGTTACACTAATAGAACATGATATGGTTAGTAAAATCAAGTACCCTCCTGCATTAATGGATAATCCTTGGAACCCAAAAGAAAAATTAGTAAAAGTCGAGTGGGAGAGTAGTGGAGAAGCAGTTAATTTAGAATCAGGTGAAATCAAATCTCTATTAGAGCTTAGAGATGGCGATGGAGAAGGAAATAGTTATAGAGGAGTTCCTTTTTACATAAAAAGATTAAACCAGTATGCACAAAAAATGGTACAGCGTTTCAATGAAATTCATTATCAAGGTAAGGGACTAGAAGGAGAAAGCGATATTTTCTTTTTTACAATAGATAATAAAACTTCAAATGAGTTTTATAGTGGAATGGATTATTCAGATGCTGCAAAAGTAGCTGATATGAATCAGTATATAAAGGATAATGTTAGAGCAGATAACATAAGCTTATCAATGGATATTCAAGCCGATTTAAATAATATTTGTGCAGGTTCAAAGGATAGTGATGGCGTAGAGGATAAAGAAACTATACTAAAACTGATAGAAACCAGAGATGATAAACATTTCTTTGATAGTAATGATGCACCAAAGGGTAAACCAGAAGACTTCATTCAATCTATTATATCTACATTATCAGTAGACAGTCAGCAGGCTATCAGGATGGAAGAAAATCAATCAACCATTTTGAAAAGCATAGTGAAAAGAAGACAATCCATATCAGGAGTATCAATGGATGAAGAAACATCAAACTTGATTAGATACCAACATTCATATACAGCTTCAGCGAAAATAATAACAACAATAGATAAAATTTATGATATCACAATAAACAGACTTGGTTTAGTTGGGAGATAGATGAAGTAAAGGGGAGAGATATTGTGAGAATTACAAATAATATGTTAGTTATGAACTTGATGAATAATTTAAATACTAATTTAAGTAGAATGGATAAAACACAACAGAATCTTTCATCAGGTAAGAAGTTTCAACTACCTTCAGATGATCCTATTGGAGTATCAAAAAGCTTAAAATATCATACGGATTTATCAAGAATAGCTCAATATAAAAGGAATTTAAATGATAGTATATCGTGGTTACAAGTAACAGAAGATTCTCTTACTCAGGTTGGAGAGATTATGAAAAGAACAAAAGAATTGACAGTACAAGCTCTAAATGGAACAAATTCACCATCAGATAAGCAAAAAATATCTGAAGAAATTGGTCAACTAAAAGAACAATTAATAAAGGTTTCAAATGCAACATATGCAGGAAGAAGTATTTTTACAGGTTATAAAACAGATACAGATCTATTAGATAAAGATGGATATTATAAATTGACTAACTATAAAAATGGCTCAATAGGTGCAGGAGTAACAGACATGTCGGAGCTTAGCAATGATGAGGTTAGTATATACAACATAGGTGTTTCAGATCAAATAAAAGTTAACACAGTAGGAATTAGGTTATTTGGAAAATATGATGGTTCTTCATTGGATACACCCAGTTATACAGATGATGTTAAAGGATATAAAATAGACAAAACCAACAATATATCAGAGAAAGATGCAACTACAGACAAAAGTTACTTAATAGCATTATTTGATGATATTAAAGCTACTATGGATGCAGATGACCATGATGGATTAGATAAAGATTTAGGAAGACTTGATGCTATAAACGAAAATGTTTTATCACTAAGAGCAGAAATTGGAGCAAAATGTAACAGATTAGAAATGACGCAAAGCAGAATGGATGATGAAGAGTTAATATTTACAAAACTGATGTCAGACAATGAAGATATAGATATGGCAGAAACTATCATGAATTCTAAGATGCAAGAAAGTGTTTACAATGCTTCACTAGCTGTAGGGACTAAGATAATACAGCCAACATTAGTTGATTTTCTAAGGTAGGTGTAAAAAATGAAGCTTAGTATAAACTCAACTAATGCGTTAATAGGTATAAATACAACAAAATCTCAAATGCAAATTCGCCAGCCAAAAGGTAAATTAAGTATACAACACACAGATACATCATTTGAAGTCACTAGTGAAAAACCCAGAATAATAATAGATCAATATCAATGCTTTGCAGAATCAGGGCTAAAAAATAATATAGATTTATCAAAAGATAATTCACAATATTCAAAACAAAAAGCAATAGAAGGTATAAGAAGGCGAGTAGAAGACGGTAATAGATTAGCTAATATAAAAAAAGGTATGCCTAATGCAATTACAGAACTAGCTACAAAAAACTGTCATGGACCTAAAAAAGAATTCAACATGATAACTATGCCTAGAAGCAGACCTAAAATTGATGTGACAGGTTATATAAATATTAAGTGGAATATGGGTACTACTGATATAAACTGTGAGAGAAAAGAACCGATAGTAAATTTAAATAGAGGTAAAGTAGATATCTATATTAGACAAAAAAATAATATAGAGATAAGATTTATTGACGAAAAAAAATAATTGATTAGAAAGCAGGTGTTTTCTTGGAGATTCAAACTAAATTTTTTGGTAAAATTGATATTAAAGAAGAAGATATAATAGCTTTTCCAAAAGGGCTATTAGGATTTGAAGACAAAACAAAATATGTGATAATAAATGCAGCAGAAGAAGAAATACCCTTTCAATATCTTCAATCAGTGGAAGATGCAAATCTTTCATTTACAATAATGAATCCTTTTATATTTAAAAAAGACTATGAATTTGACATACCAAAGGCTGTACAGGAGCTATTACAAATAAAAAGAGTTAATGACGTAGTAATATATAGTATAATAGTTGTACCAAAGGATGTTAACAAAATGACAGCAAATTTAGCAGCACCTGTTATAATAAATACCATGACTAAGCTTGCCAAGCAAATGATTATAGAAAGTAGCGATTATCCAGTGAAATTTTCTATCTTAAAAGCTCTAAAAGAACAAAACAGGGGGCAAAACAATGCTGATATTGTCTAGAAAAAAAGAACAGAGCATTATGATAAATAAACAAATAGAAGTTATAGTAATGGATATTGTTGATGGCAAGGTTAAATTGGGTATCAAAGCACCCAAAGAAATAGAAATATACAGAAAAGAAATATATGAGGATATAAAAGACGCTAATAAGGCAGCTGCTAAGAATAATAAAGGGAATATGAAGACACTAAAAGAATTTTTTGAAAGAAACAGCAAAAATATTTAAAAATATATTAAAGTTTATAATAAACAATCCGATATAATATATGAAAGAAAAAATACCTTGGCCAAGGTATAAAATAAATTTGGCATGGATGCCAATGAATAAAATTCAAGGAGGAATAAAAATGAGAATTAATCACAATCTTATGGCAATGAATACACATCGTCAGTTGGGTGTTGCTAACTCAATGGGTTCAAAATCAATGGAGAAATTATCTTCAGGTTCTAGAATTAATAGAGCTGGTGATGATGCAGCTGGTTTAGCAATCTCAGAAAAAATGAGAGGACAAATTAGAGGTCTTAACCAAGCTTCAAGAAACTCTCAAGATGGTATTTCTTTAATTCAAACGGCTGAAGGTGCTTTGAATGAGACTCAAGCGATTATGCAAAGAATGAGAGAATTATCAATACAATCTTCAAATGATACAAATACTACAGAAGATAGGACGAATATCCAAGATGAAGTAAATCAATTGGGAGAAGAAATTCAACGTATTGCTGAACAAACAGAGTTTAATACGAAGAAACTTTTAAATGGCGATATGGGCTCAGCAGTAAGTGCTGCGACAACACATGTATTAACTGGATCATTAGAATCAACAATGGCAGATGCTACAACATTAGATAGTTTAGTAGATGCCAATGGTAATAATTTACAGCTAGCTAATGGGGATGTTTTTACAGCTACTTGGTCTGTAAATGGAACTGAAAAGAGTGCAACTTATACTATTACTGATATCACTTCTGAGACTTTAAGTACTTTAACAGACGAAATAGCAGGAGATGCATCTGTTGCATCAGTAGCAACGGCAGGTGGTCAAATGGTAATTACATCTGCAGCTGCCGGAACAGCTGCACAGATTAATGGACTTTCCATTGAAATAGAGAGTTCTGCAGGCATAAGAAAAGAAGCTGCATCTAATGCTTTATCAAACATTAGTACTACAACAGAAGCTAAAGATAAGCGTGCTGATGGAAGTGCTGACTTCCAAATTGGATCAAATCAAGGTCAAACATTAAATCTTTCAATTAGCGATATGAGAGCTGATACTTTAGGCGTTAGAACTCTTCAAGTAGGAACAAAATCTCAAGCAGGAACTGCTGTTAAAGTATTAGATCAAGCAATTCAAAAAGTATCTGCTGAAAGAGCTAAGTTAGGTGCTAGCCAAAATAGATTAGAGCACACAATCAAAAACTTAGATACATCATCAGAAAATCTACAAGCAGCAGAATCAAGAATCAGAGACGTAGATATGGCAAAAGAAATGATGAACTTCACTAAGAATAATATTTTACAACAAGCTGCTCAAGCTATGCTTGCTCAAGCTAACCAAGCTCCTCAAGGAGTACTTCAGTTATTAAGATAAGCTGAGAATTCATAAAGAAGTATAGTCTAGAATAATCAATAAAAACTGAAAAAAGTATACAAAAAGAGACTTTGGAATAACCAGAGTCTCTTTTTTCTAATACATAGGAAAGTATAGACCTTTTAGTTTCGTCGAATATCATCTCTATCGTTGATTAGTAAAATATATACATCAAAAAATATTAATAAATTAAATAAACACTCAAGGTTCTAAGCATCTAGACCGATATATAAATATATAGTTAATTTATGGAGGGATTTTTATGAGAATTACAGGTGCTTTAGAGTCAAACAGTATTGAAAAAGTACAAAGTGTATTAGATGAAGATATAAAGGTTAATATTCCATCAAGTTCAATATCTAGTAAAGCTAACCCTGAAAATAAAACTATAGAAGAATCAGTAGAAGAACAAGACATAATACAAGCAATAGAACAAGCAAATAAAAGTGTAATAGTATATGATAGGAGATTGGAGTTTTCTATACACGAGAAGACAAAGCAGATAATGGTGAAAGTTATAGATACTGTCAAGAATGAGGTTATAAGAGAGATTCCGGCGGAAAAAACACTTGATATGGTAGCCAAGTTGCTAGAAGTTGCAGGTATATTAGTTGATGAAAAGATATAAATAGAATATAATAGAGAAGAGGTGTTTGTATGAATTCTAGTCTTAGAATAGGCGGACTTGCTTCAGGCATTGATACTGATCAAATCGTAAAAGATTTGATGAAAGCTGAAAGTAAAAAATTAGATACTTATAAACAAGATAAGATATTAAATGAGTGGAGGCTAGAGCAATACAATGAGTACAATAAAAAACTTGCCAGCTTTATATTAGAGACAAGAAAAGAATTTGGTATTGACTCATATTCTTCAACAGGAGTATTAAATAGAAATAGCATTAGTAGCTTTGATTGGGTAAAATCTGCAACATCATCTGATGAAGATTGCGCAGAAGTATCCACTACAGCAGAAGCAGTGACAGGTACTTATAACGTTCATGTGGAAAAATTAGCAACTAATTTTGCAGTTGCTAGTACTGGTGACTTGGCAAATGAATACGGCATGTTGAGAAACCAATTTAATTTAGCTGATACAGATGTTATAGAGTTTACTATAGAAAGTGGAGATGGTGTTTCACATACTTTTAAATATAGTGGTGATGACTTAAGCAACCTCACTATAAGAGATATAGCAAGTCACATTAACTCATATAGAGATGAAAACGGTAAAGATTTGGGAGTAAAAGCTGTGTACGATGAAAGCATAAATCGATTCTTCTTTCAAACAAAGGAAACCGGTGCACAGGAAAGCTTTAAAATTACAAAAGGTGTAGATTCAACTGTAAACTTTTTAGCTGGAACAGATAACAAGCTTAATTTAGCATTAAATTATGATGATGTAAATAGTGGTGAAGATGGAGAAATAAATTTTGCTGGTGCAAATAATATTAAAATAGGCAGTAACAACGTCAAAATAAACGGCATAGATATGAATTTAAAAGCTGAAAATGTAGACTTTACTGTAGAAGTAAAAACTGATATAGATAAAGTTTATGATAAAATAAAGGGTTTTGTAGATAAATACAATGCATTAGTAGAAGATTTTGCTGGAAAGCTTGGAGAAAAAAGATATAAAGATTTTGCACCTTTAACTGAAGAGCAAAAAGCTGCAATGTCAGATGATGAAAAGAAAATGTGGAATGAAAAAGCTCAGAGTGGTTTATTACGTAATGACGAATTGTTTTCTAGATGCTTTACTAATGTAAGAAGTGGATTATATCAAGAGGTTGAAGGTTCTACAAATGGGATATCATTTTTATTTGACATAGGGATAACTACAGAAAGGTACAATAGCGAAAATGTAGCAGGTAAACTGGAAATAAATGATGACAAGTTAAAAAATGCTATTAAGGATAATGTTGATGGTGTTTTAGAGGTATTGTTTAAACAGCCTGATCCTTTAGAAACTGATGAGATTAAACGTAAACAGAGTGGTATTATTACTAGGATGTATAGTGATTTTACTGAAGGAATGAAAGAAGTAATCGACAAAGCCGGTCCCGGTGGCAATAATGATATGTTTAGAAAGGTAGAAATAAACATATTAATAGATTTTGTAACAGAGCACCAAAATATAGCTGATATAGAAAAAAACATACAGGAAATTGACGATGAAATATTTGATATGGAAAAATATTTACAAAACAAAGAAGATAGCTATTGGCAAAAATTCACAGCTATGGAGAAAGCATTGCAGAATATGCAATCACAAAGCGATTGGTTAATGCAGCAAATAGGTGGCTAACAAATAGAAGAAAAGGATGGTATTATGGTATTAAATAATGCTTATGCTAAATATCAAAAAAACTCAGTTATGACAGCTAGTCCTGAAGAACTTACACTTATGCTTTATAATGGAGCAATTAAGTTTATGAAGCAAGCAAAGATATTTTTGCAGCAAAAGGATATAGAGAATGCACATAATGCTAATATTAAAGCACAGAATATAATAAATGAGCTTAGTGCTACATTAAACATGAAATATGAGGTATCACAAGGTTTAAAGGATTTGTATGATTTTATATTGAGATGTTTAATAGATTCAAATATGAAAAAAGATGATACAGTAATAGAAGATGCAATAACTATAGTGGAAGAAATGAGAGATACTTGGCAGGAGGCTATGAATATAGCTAAAAAGAAACAAAAGAGATAGGGGATTATATGTCTGAAAAAATAATGAATGAAATGAACTTAATACTAGAAGAAAAATTAAAGCTATTGAATAATATTTTTAAATATACAAAAAGGCAAGAGGAAGTAGTAACAAATGATAATGTTGTAGATATTGAGACATTCATTAAATTAAAGCAAATTGAAATTAATAAAATTGATAAATTAGACATACAGTTCTATAACTTATTCAATGAATTAAAACAAAAAGAAAACATATTAAAATTAGAGAATTTAGAAGTCAAAAAATATCCACAGGCTAAAAAGCTAAAAAGCTTAACTACTGAAATTTTTAATTTGCTTAAACAAATACAAGTCTTAGAGCAGAAAAATTCTGTAGCATTAAAATCAACCCTAGAAAATGTAAAGAGTGAGTTAAGGAACATAAATGCAGGTAAAAAGATGGTATCAGGATATAATACATATAAAAATGTGTATAATAACAGTTCTGTTATAATTGATCAAAAGAAATAAAATTAGTAGATAAATTTATATTACATGAGGATATGAAGAGTTTTCATTTGAATTTTTAAAATGAAGACTCTTTTTATATTCTTTTAAAGTAAATGTATTCTTTTTAACATTTTAAGTTTAAGTGAGCACATTATAGCATACTATATCTTGTGTAGCAGTAATAACGGAGTACTATTAGAGTTATAAATATAAATGTCTGAAAAATTATTTAATAGTATTGATATTTTGTACTTAAATATAAACATGATATTCACAAGGTTTTCCACAAAAGAAACTTGTACTTTTTTCAGTTTTCCACAGAGTTATTAACATTATCCACAGAAACATGCATTAATTATCAACAAGTATAGTGAATAAATTGTGTGTAAAAACATATTAATATTTATGCATTTCGTGATATTTAAACATTTTTAATAAATCATGTAACATTTATTGTTTTGCATTTTTTCTTTATGGCTATTGTATTTTACACAATGACAAGAAATATATTTATTACTTAATTATGTTAGTGCATTATTATAATATTAGATAAAATCTTAAAAAAATATAAAGATATAAGTTTTATAGAGTAATGTAAATATTCATATTTGTGGATAACTTTGAAATTTATTTTGAGATATAAAAAAAATAATCTTGAAATCTAATATTTTAAATGAGATTAGATAAAAATAAATATATATAAAAGAAAAAGATACATGAATCTAACTAAAATAATGTCTATAGTTTAGTATAAACATTATAAAAAAATGAATTGTTTTAACATAAATATTGTGGGTAATATAATAAAATAATAGTAGTAAAAAATATTAAAGTAACAAGTATTTTTACAGTAATTCGTTTAATAAAATTTTTAAAATTAGAAGGTAAAAGTGTATTATTTGTAGAAATAATTAATATAAGTTAATAAACACTAAAAAGAAGGAGCTGAAGTTTATGAAAACAATAATTAGTGGTAAAACTATAGTTATAACAGATGCTTTGAAAAATACGGTTGAGAAGAAGTTGAGTAAGTTAGACAAATATTTTCTTGATGATGTAGAGGCTACAGCTACTTTAAGTGTTGAAAAGAATCGTCAGATAATTGAAGTAACAATTCCTCTAGCTAAAGGAATAATTAGAGCAGAAGAAGAAACTGATGATATGTATACATCATTAGACAGGGTTGTTGATGTATTAGAGAGACAGATTAGAAAGCACAAAACAAAGCTTCAAAAGATGGTTCATAATGGAGAAACAATAAGATTTGAAAACATACCAAATGGAATTATAGAAAAAGAAGCAAAAATTGTAAGAACAAAGAAATTTGCAATGAAGCCAATGTATGAAGAAGAAGCAGTACTCCAAATGGAGTTATTAAGACACGCATTCTTCGTATTCATGAATGCAAAGACAGACGAAGTAAATGTAGTGTACAAACGTAAAGATGGAAACTATGGATTAATAGAACCGATATTCTAAGTAAAGAATTATTTATTGATTAATCTAAGTTAATCTTTTTATCGGAAACTCAGACAAAGTCTGAGTTTTCTTTTAGAATACAAAACTTAAAACAATCAATAACATACCATCTAGAAGCCTAAATTCACATTAAAACCAAACCAAAACAATTAATAATTTGCAAAAATTATTAGTCACTTATTAAACTAATTAACAATAAATAACATGAAAACTAATCATAAAAAATAACTTCTTGCACGATAACTATTAAATTTAATTTAAAATATATAATTCATTACATATTTATGATAAAATTGTATATGGTACATATTAAGATTGAATAATACAATACTGATTATTCATATAACTTGGATGAATGTTGTATCTATCATTTATGAATAATCTTTGTATAAATAAGCTATGATATTTTAAATAAAATACACATAAGGAGTGGTAAATGTGATTTTAATTTTTTTCATATTATCAATAATAACAGCATTACTTAGAAATGGTAAAATTAAAAGACTTTCATATTTAAAATTTAGAAGTATATGGTTGTTCATATTAGCTATGGTTATACAGCTTTCTATTGTTGTTTTTGGAGCAACAGGCAGCTATTATATTTTGAAGTATATTAAAGAATTATATATAGGTTCATACGTTTTATTATTTATAGGTTTAATTATAAATATCAAGTACAAGCCAATAATAATAATAATGTTAGGTGGATTAATGAATGTTTTTTGCTTTATGGCTAATGATGGTAAAATGCCTATATCAATAGAGGGTTTAAAATTAGCGGGATTTGATAATTTGATTCGATTAATTCAAAATGGTAAAATAGCTCTTTATACTCCATTAAATGGGGCTACAAATTATGGACAATTCGCTCAATTGATAACTGTTCAAAAACCTTTTCCTTTACCACAAATATTGAGTATTGGAGACATTATTATATATATTGGGATATTTGTACTAGTTCAAGTTGTTATGTTAAACAGTGATATGGATAGATTAATTAGTAGAAAACCTAGATATTAATTGCAGTAAGTCAATGGTGTAAGTGGTGTCATGTAAAATATTGACCCTTTCCTTGTGCCAAATGTATAATAGTGATAAAATATTATGATAAAGAGTAGAATTATAGATGATGGATATAGATAAATGATTAGGAATAATAAATATTTCAGATAAAGGAATAAGGAGTGAGTAAATTATATGAAGAAGTTATTCGAGAAAGTCTTCGGTACATTCAGTGATAGAGAGATAAAACGACTAAATCCAATAATAAATCAAATAGAAGAATTAGATGAAGACATGCAGTCATTAAGTGATGATGCTTTAAAAAATAAAACAAATGAGTTTAAAGATAGATTTAAAAATGGTGAAACATTAGATGATATTTTGCCAGAAGCATTTGCTGTTGTAAGAGAAACAGCAGATAGAGTTTTAGGAATTAAGCATTATAGAGTACAGCTTATAGGTGGTGTAGTATTACATGAGGGTAATATTGCTGAGATGAGAACCGGTGAAGGAAAAACGTTGGTTGCTACGCTTCCCGTATATCTAAATGCACTTACAGGTAAGGGTGTTCATGTAATTACTGTAAATGACTATCTTGCACAGAGAGATAAAGAATGGATGGGAAAAGTTTATGAATTCCTTGGATTATCTGTTGGGTGTATAACTCATGGTCTTGATACCAAGCAAAGAAGAGAAGCTTATAACTGTGATGTAACCTTTGGTACAAATAATGAATTTGGGTTTGATTATTTAAGAGATAATATGGTTATATATAAAAATGAAATGGTTCAAAGAGAATTAAACTATACTATAATTGATGAGGTTGATAGTATTCTTATAGATGAAGCCAGAACTCCATTGATTATTTCTGGAGCAGGTCAGAAATCTACTCAACTATATTTCGTAGCTAACTCTTTTGTACAAACTATAAAAGGTAGGAAGATTGATCCGAATGAGAAGACCTTTGATAAATTTAGCACTGAATACGTAGAAGAAAAAGCAGATTTTACAATTGATGAAAAAGCTAAAACAGCTATACTAAGTGAAAAAGGAGTAGCAAAGGCTGAGAAGTTCTTTGGTATAGAAAACTTGGCAGATTCAGCAAATATGGAAATATCACATCATATAAACCAAGCATTGAAAGCACATAATTTAATGTTTAAGGACAAAGATTATGTAGTAAAAGATGGCGAAGTTGTTATTGTAGATGATTTTACTGGTAGACTTATGTTTGGTAGGAGATATAGCGATGGGTTACATCAAGCTATAGAGGCTAAAGAAGGCCTTGACGTAAGACGTGAATCAAAAACTTTAGCAACAATAACATTTCAGAATTATTTTAGAATGTATGACAAATTAGCAGGTATGACAGGTACAGCTAAAACTGAGGAAGAAGAATTTAGACATATATATAATATGTATGTTGTTGAAATACCGACAAATAGACCTGTTATAAGAGAAGATTCAACTGATGTTATCTACAAAGATGAGGAAGCTAAATTTAGAGCAGTAATAGATGAGATAAAAGAAAAAAATGAAAAAGGTCAGCCTGTTTTAGTAGGTACAATATCAATAGAAAACTCTGAAAAATTAAGTAAGATGCTTAAAAAATCAGGAATTACACATGAAGTGTTAAATGCCAAACACCATGAGAGAGAAGCAGAGATAGTAGCACAAGCAGGTAAATATAAGGCTGTAACTATAGCTACTAATATGGCAGGTCGTGGTACTGATATAGCATTAGGTGGTAATCCTGAATTTACAGCTAAGGCTCAGATGAGAAAAAAAGGTTACAATGAGCATATGTTATCTCTTGCAGACAGTCATTTTAATACTACTGATCCAGAGATAATAGAGGCAAGAGAGACTTTTAATAAAATACTAGAAAAATCAAAGCTTGATATAAAACAAGAGCATGACAAAGTTGTAGAAGCTGGCGGGCTTCATATAATAGGAACTGAAAGACATGAATCAAGGCGTATAGATAATCAGCTTAGAGGACGTTCTGGTCGTCAAGGAGACCCGGGTTCATCAAGATTCTATATTTCTTTGGAAGATGAATTGATGAGATTGTTTGGTAGTGAAAGAATAAAAAGTATAGTAGATAGCTTAGGAATGCCAGATGATGAGCCATTAGAACATAAACTACTAACAAAATCTATAGAAAGTGCTCAAACTAAGGTAGAGTCAAGAAACTTTGGAATAAGAAAACATGTTTTGCAGTATGATGATGTTATGAACAAGCAAAGAGAAGTAATATATGCAGAAAGAAAGAAAGTTTTAGAGGGAGAAAATCTAAAAGACCATATAGCTAATATGGTAAGTGAATTAATAAGTGATGCTGTTGGTATATATACTTCGTCATCAAAATATCCTGAAGAATGGGATTTAAAAAGCTTGGAAAGCTTCTTAGCTAAGATTTTCCTCCCACAAGGTTCGCTTGAATTTGATAATGTAGAAGATTTAACCATAGAATCTTTAAATGAACACATAAAAAATATAGCTAAAGATGTATATGATAAAAAAGAGGAAGAAATAACATCTGAAAGAATGAGAGATGTTGAAAGAATTATATTACTAAAAGTAGTTGACAGCAAATGGATGGATCATATAGATGCTATGGATCAGTTAAGGCAAGGAATTGGTCTTAGAGCAATGGGTAATGTTGATCCAGTCTTAGCATATAAAAACGAAGGATTTGACATGTTCCAAGATATGATTAAATCAATACAAGAAGATACAATCAAACACTTATTTAATATATCTTTAGAACAAAACGTACAGAGAGAAAGAGTAGCACAAGTTACTGGTACTAGTCATGGAGCTGGTAATAATAAACCTAAAACAGTGGTTAAAGGTAAAAAAATAGGAAGAAATGATCCATGTCCATGTGGAAGTGGTAAAAAATACAAAAAATGTTGCGGTAAAGACATTTAAATAAAGGAGTGTATTTATGATTCAAGTTGAGGTATTAAAGAGCAGCTTAATAGAATTAAATAATGAAATCATAGAATTGAGGGCTTCTCTTTGACCTTGAAAAAATGAAGGCAGATATTAGAGATCTAGATGAAAAAATACTAGAAGATGGTTTTTGGAATGATAATCAGAAGGCACAGAAGATAGTTCAAGAAGCAAGTAGTTTAAAAGAGAAGGTCAAAAGCATAGAAGATGTAAAAACACAATATGAAGATTTAAATATACTACTTGAGCTTTCTATAGAAGAAAAGGATGAAGCATCCTTAAGTGACGTTAAAACAGGTATTGAAGAGTTAGAAAAAACTATTAAAGCCTTAAAGTTACAAACATTATTAGATGGAGAATATGACAAGAATAATGCAATACTATCTATACATTCAGGTGCAGGAGGTTTGGATGCTCAAGATTGGGCAGAAATGCTTATGAGAATGTATGTTAGGTGGTGCGAGAGAAGAGGTTTCAAGGTAAATATTCTAGATATACTATCTGATACAGAAGGTGGTATAAAGAGTGTAACAATGATGATTAAGGGAGATTATGCTTATGGATATTTGAAGTCAGAAAAAGGAGTTCATAGATTAGTTAGGATATCTCCATTTGATTCATCAGGTAAGAGACATACATCTTTTGCATCAATTGACGTGATGCCAGATATAAGTGATGATATCGATATAGTAATCAATCCAAATGATATAAGAGTAGATACTTATAGGGCAAGTGGAGCAGGTGGTCAGCATATTAATAAAACTGATTCGGCTATAAGGCTTACACATATACCTACTGGTATAGTAGTACAATGTCAAAATGAAAGGTCACAGCATAGCAACAAAGCTACAGCTATGAAGATGTTGATGGCTAAACTGATTGAGTTAAAAGAACTTGAAAACAAAGAAAAAATAGAGGATTTGCAAGGCAATTATAATCAAATAGCCTGGGGTTCTCAAATAAGGTCCTATGTATTTCATCCATATACAATGGCAAAAGATCATAGAACAAATTTAGAAATAGGAAATATTAATAGTGTTATGGACGGAGATATAGATGCATTTATCAATGAATATCTAAAAAAAGGGGCTGTCTCAAAATAGTCCTAAGGGGGTGTTTCAAAATGAATGGAGGTCAAGACGTTGAAATTCTATCATTCTGATACACCCTATTCAGATTTTAGCTCATCTTAACTAAGAACATATTCCTAATTTTTCACTATAAAAGGTTTAATGAGAAAAACAATTAAAGTTTAATGTTATTTATTCGATTATATAGTAGGGGTAGTATTATGTGATCGGATTTTAAAAGTTGCCTTTAATTTTCTAAGTATTATAGAACGTTAGGTAATTTAGGCAATTTTATATATAAAAATAAACCTATTATTCATAGAAAATTATGAGAAATGAAAGCCCAAATCTGTGATTTTATGTGAATTGCTTACTCATGAGTAGAAAATAGAAATCTATGATTTCTTGCAAATTAACTTATTGCTAGGAATAAAAATGAGTAGTGAGTTATGAATAAAATGAATAGGAGATTCGGATTATAAAGTTAATCAAAGTTATATGAATAATCAGGAATACAATGAGGAGTGATTTATGTAAATGAATTTAGTTGATCAATTAACAAAAGAGTTTAATCTAAAAAAGTTTCAAGTTGTAAATACTTTACAGCTAATAGATGAAGGTAATACTATACCTTTTATTGCAAGATACAGAAAAGAAAAAACAGGTGAATTAAGTGATGTTGTATTAAGAGAGCTGAATGATAGATTACAATACTTAAGGAACTTAGAAGCAAGAAAAGAAGAGGTTATAAGATTAATAGAAGAGCAAGGAAAGCTTACAGTAGAGTTAAAGAAAGAGATTACAGTCTCAGAGACTCTGCAAAGAGTAGAAGATTTATATAGGCCATATAAGCAAAAGAAAAGTACAAGAGCTTCAAAGGCTAAGGAAAAAGGGTTAGATCCATTAGCAGACATTATACATAATCAAGAAATGATAGACGGGTCTATTGAAGAGATAGCGTCCACGTATATTGATGCAGAGAAAGGCGTAAAAAATAGCAAAGAAGCTTTAAAAGGAGCTATGGATATTATAGCAGAGAGAATATCGGATAATCCTGAGTTTAGAAAAAAAATTAGAGATATAATATTTAAAGAGGGTTTAATTATAGTAAATGCTGTAAAGAAAGAAGAAAAATCAGTTTATGAAATGTATTATGATTACAAAGAATTAGTTAGGAATATTTCAAATCATAGGATATTAGCTGTTAATAGAGGAGAAAAAGAAAAATTCCTAAAAGTTAAAATACAATCACCAGATGATAAGATATTAAATTACGTCAAATCAAATGTCATAGTTAATGAAGAAGCTGTAACAACAAAATACTTAATAGATAGTATAGAAGATGGTTATAAAAGGCTGCTTCTCCCTTCAGTTGAAAGAGATATACGTGGTAGTCTAACAGAAAGAGCAGAAACAGAGGCAATAAAAGTATTTGCTAAAAATCTAAAACCATTATTAATGCAAGCTCCTGTAAAGACATCTGTAGTAATGGGTTTTGACCCAGCTTATAGAACAGGCTGTAAGATTGCTGTAGTTGATGCTACGGGTAAGTTGGTGGATTATACAACAGTATATCCAACCAAACCTCAAAATAAAGTTGAAGAAGCTAAAAAAACTTTAAAAAAACTAATACAAAAACATGATATAGATATTATAGCGATAGGAAACGGGACAGCTTCAAGAGAGTCCGAAATGTTTGTATCGGATATGCTTAAAGAAATTGATAAAACAGTTTATTATACAATAGTTAGTGAAGCTGGAGCATCTGTATATTCAGCATCAAAGCTAGCAAATGAAGAATATCCTGATATTAACGTATCAATAAGAGGAGCTATATCAATAGCTAGAAGACTTCAAGATCCATTAGCAGAGCTAGTAAAGATTGATCCAAAGAGTATAGGAGTTGGACAATACCAACATGACTTAAATCAGAAAAATTTAAGTGAAGCTTTGACAAATGTTGTAGAGGATTGTGTTAACAATGTAGGTGTTGATTTGAATACAGCTTCTGTATCACTACTCAAATATATATCAGGTATAAATGCAAGTATAGCAAAAAATGTAGTAGCTTACAGAGAAGAACATGGAAAATTCAATAACAGAGAAGAACTATTAAAAGTAAAAAGATTAGGAGCAAAGGCATATGAGCAAGCAGCAGGTTTCCTTAGAATTTTAGATGGAGAAAATATATTGGATAATACATCTGTCCATCCAGAATCTTATGATATAACCAATGAACTAATGCAAAAGCTAAATTATTTTAAAGATGATATAACTAATAAAAAATTGAGCGATATAGAGCAAAGAGTACTGGATATAGATATTAAGGAAGAAGTTATAGAGCAAACTACACAAGATACAATTAAGGATTTATCGCAGCTAAAGGCATTAATGAAAGCTAAAACAAAGCCAGTAGAATCAAAGACAATAAGAATGAATAAGAGATTAAAAGTACTTTCTGATGAATTAAAGGTTGGTATACCTACATTAAAGGACGTTATAAAAGAAATAACAAAGCCTGGCAGAGACCCAAGGGAAGATATGCCCAAGCCTATATTTAGAAGTGATGTGCTCAAAATGGAAGATTTGCAAATAGGAATGATTATGACAGGTACGGTAAGAAACGTAGTTGATTTTGGAGCTTTTGTTGATATAGGTGTTAAACAAGATGGACTTGTTCATATTTCAGAGTTAAGTAAAAAATTTGTTAAAAATCCAATGACAGTAGTTTCAGTTGGTGATGAAGTAAAAGTGAAAATCATTGATTTAGATTTAGAGAGAAAGAAAGTATCGTTGAGTATTAAGCAAGCATAGTATAATTAAACCCTGATTATTCGTATAACTCCCGATAATATGCTGTAGAGTATTTAATTTTCTATGAATAATCTGGGTTAAAATAAAATAAACAATATTAAAACCTGTACGATAATAAACCCTATTATAGTACAGGTTTTGTATTTGTCATACAATTGTAGGTATTATATAAAAAATGTTTATGATTTTGTTGACGTCTTATAAATTTTTATAAATAAAATAGCAATATATGATTGAGTATTTTAGCGTTTTATTACTAAATACACGAATTATAAAAAAGAATAATAATTATAAATTCGTATTGCAACGAATGAAAAAATATGTTTTAATATAAACATAAGCTTTGATATAATTTGACAAAAAATTATAGATGTTATATTCTATAGATATAAGATGTCTGACATCATAGGACATACACCTATAAAAATGATTTAGGCGTACAGATAAAAGTAAAATATTTTGAATTATCAGACAATATTTTTTCTGATGATTTGAGTAATTATGGATTCATATTATGGGTGGATGAGAAGTAGTACATAATTATACATGCTTTTAAGAAAAAATAAATTCATGTTCTAAAAAAAGGAAGGAGAGTATTGTTGTGAAAATATTAATCAAGGATACAAATCTTTTAACTATGACACAAGAGAATAATACAATAAAGGGAGATATCGCTATTGAAGGGAATATTATAAAATTTATAGGTGATATTCCAGAGGAATTTAAGCCCGATAAAGTTATTGACGGGAAAGATAAATTGGCTATGCCAGGGTTAGTAAACTCACATACACATATAGCTATGTCTTTGTTTAGAAACTATGCGGATGATTTACCATTATGGTCTTGGTTGACAGAAAAAATATGGCCTTTAGAGGAAAAATTAACACCTGAATATTGTTATTGGGGTTCAATGCTTAGCATTGTTGAAATGATTAAATCAGGTACAACATGCTTTGCAGATATGTACTTTTTTATGGACGAAACAGCTAAGGCAATTGAGCAGTCAGGTATAAGAGCTAGTATTTGTCGAGGTTTAATTGGAGACAAGGAAAATGGTTTAGAAAAATTGGAAGCCAACAGAGAATTATATAAAAAATGGCATAGGGGAGCAAATGAAAGAATAAATGTTATGGTAGGTCCACATGCACCATATACATGTGACGATTACTATTTGAAAAAAACTATAGAGCTTGCAAGAGAACTAAATACAGGCTTGCATATTCATTTATCAGAGAGTGCAAAAGAAGTTAAAGACAGCTATGATGCTCTTGGTAAATCACCTATAGAACATGTAAATGATTTAGGATTATTTGATGGACATACTTTAGCTGCTCACTGTGTTCATCTATCAGACAGAGATATAGAAATAATTTCTGAAAAAAATGTTAACATAGCAAATAACCCGGGAAGCAATTTGAAGTTAGGTAATGGGTTTGCAGAGGTAGACAAATTACTTAAAAGAGGAATAAACGTTGCTTTAGGAACTGATGGATCTTCAAGTAATAACAATTTAAATATGTTTGAAGAAATTAATTTAGCTGCAATAATTAACAAAGGTATAAACCAAGATCCAATTTCTGTTTCAGCTTATACAGCTTTAGAAATGGCTACAAAAAATGGTGCAAAAGCATTAATGTTAGAAAATGAAGTTGGAACTATTGAAGTAGGTAAAAAGGCAGATATAGTGCTTATTGATTTAAATAAGCCTCATTTTTATCCTAGACATAATTTAATATCTGCTATGGCTTATAGTGCACAAGCTTCAGATGTTGATACAGTTATAGTTGATGGGAAAATATTAATGGAAAGCTATGAGTTTAAAACACTTGATGTTGAAAAGATTATGTTTAATGCTTCTAGGTGTGCAAATGAATTAATAAAGCTTTAAAATGTGTAGTATACACATACACAATGCATAGGGATATTTAAGGTTTCCTATTCCCTATGCTAACCTTGAAGATAATAAACTAATATATATTAAAAGTTAAAAGAGTATAAACTGCTTTACACATTTTATTAAAGGAGGAAATTTCATGATTAAAGCAATTGAATTTAAAGATGAAGTACTTTATTTGATTGACCAAAGAAAATTACCTGTTTATGAAGAGATTTTTGAGTGTAAAACCTATAAGGAAGTAGAATATGCTATTAAAGAAATGGTCGTTAGGGGAGCACCTGCTATTGGAGCAACAGCAGCATATGGAGCAGTTTTAGCAGCTAAAGAATTTGTAAAAGACGAAAAAAAAGTTTTTTTAGCAGAAATGAAAAAAGCTCTTGATTTAATAAATAAATCAAGACCTACAGCAGTTAATTTAATGTGGGCAGTTAAAAGAATGAAAAATGTTATAGCTGAAAATTCAGACTTAGAACCTTCTGGAATATATGCGAAGATTAAAGAAGAGGCTGATGTAATTCTAAAAGAAGATGTAGAAACAAACAAGCAAATGGCTAAGAATGGTAATGAAATCGTTCCTAATGGTGCAACTATATTGACACATTGTAATACGGGAGCTTTAGCAACTGCAGGTTATGGTACTGCATTAGGGGTTATAAGAGAAGCTCATTACACTGGAAAAAATATATTTGTTTATGCTGATGAAACTAGACCAAGACTTCAGGGCGGTAGACTTACAGCATGGGAATTGGTTAAAGAAGAAATACCTGCAAAGCTTATTGCTGATAATGCAGCAGCCACATTAATAAGAGATGGAAAGATAGATTTGATATTAGTAGGTGCTGACAGAATTGCATTAAATGGAGATACAGCTAACAAAATAGGAACATTTATGCTGTCCGTTATTGCAAAGCAGTACAATGTACCTTTTTATATAGTTGCACCTGTTACAACTATTGATTTTGATATAGAAACAGGAGAGGAAATTGATATAGAGGAAAGAAGCTCTGATGAAGTGACCCATGTATATGGAAATAGAGTAGCACCCGTTGGTATAGATGTTTACAATCCAGCGTTTGACGTAACACCTAATGAAAATATTACAGGTATTATAACTGAAAAGGGAATAGTAAAAGCTCCATTCAAAGACAATATGCTTAAACTCTGATTATTTATATAACTTTGAATAATGTGCTGAATAGTTCTGAATTATAAGATTTCAGTGAATTCGAAGGCATACTGAATTGGTATGTCGAGAATTTAATGGATATCTTATAATCAGAAGGATGTAGTAAAGTATTTAATTTTCTATGAATAATCTGGGTTTTATTAAAGTAGAGGAGGATATGAATGTCTATTACAAATGAAGATAATGTCCATAATAATGCTGTTGAAATAAAATCATTATCATTTAAGTATAAGGATCAGGAAGAAACTAAAGCAATTAGTAACATTAATCTTGAAATAGAAAAAGGACAATTTGTAGTAATTATGGGACCAAGTGGAGCTGGTAAATCTACTTTAGCAAATTGTCTAAATGGATTAATTCCACATTTCATAAAAGGTGAATATGAAGGCAAAGTATGGATACACGGGAAAAATGCTAAGGAAGAATCAGTAAGTAAAATGGCTAAAGATATCGGTTTAGTGTTTCAGGATTTTGAAGCTCAACTTTTTTCCACAAACACTAAATTAGAGATAGCTTTTGGACCAGAAAATTTTAATGTAAACAAGGATGAAATAGAGGAGAGAATACAACGTGTGTTACGTATCGTTGATCTAAAAAGCTTTGAGAATAGACAACCTGCTACATTATCAGGAGGTCAAAAACAGCGTTTAGCAGTAGGTTCTGTATTGGCATGTGAGCCAAATGTGCTTTGTATGGATGAGCCGACTACAGATTTAGATCCAGCGGGTAAATTAGGAATATTTAATATAGCTAAAGAACTTCATCAGAATAAAGATATAACATTAATAATAATAGAGCATGAAACTGAAGAAGCCTTAAATGCTGATAGATTGATAATTATGGAAAACGGTGAGATTATACGAGATGGAAAACCAGAAAATATTTTAAGAGATATTGAAACTACTGATAGAATAGGTATAATGTCACTACAAGTACCAAAATATTTTAGTGAAGTATTAAAATTAGATAATGATAAGCTTCCTCTGAATCCTGAACAAGGTTTTAAAAGCTTTAATGAAAATAGTTTGGAAATTGCTGATGATATGTACAATAAGCTTCTAAAGCAAGATCAAGAAAGAGATGCTAAATATGGTGAAGCTGTTATAAAAGTTAAAGACTTACAACATCAATATCCTAATGGCAAAAAAGCATTAAAGGGTGCTAGTTTAGAAATCCGAGAAGGTGAATTTTTAGCTGTTCTTGGTCACAATGGAAGCGGTAAAACAACAATGGTTAAACACTTTAATGGTTTATTGATGCCAACTGATGGAGATGTAGTAGTATGTGGGAAAAATACGAAAGAGTCTAGTATTTTTGAAATTGGCAAAGAAGTAGGATATGTGTTCCAAAATCCTGATCATCAAATTTTTGCAGATACTGTTTATGATGAAGTAGCATTTAGCCCTAAGATAAGAGGGTGTAGTAAAGAAGAAATAGACATTAGAGTAAAAGAAGCTTTAAGGGCTGTTGAAATGGAAGGTTACGAAAAAGAAGATCCATTTACTTTAACAAAAGGGGAAAGACAAAGAATAGCAGTTGCTTCAATACTTTCAGCAAGACCAAAGGTTATTATACTAGATGAACCAACAACTGGATTAGATTATAAAGAGCAAAGAGCTATGATGGAATTGATTAAAAAGCTTAACGAAGAAGGACATACTATAATAATGATTACTCATACAATGTGGGTTGTTTCAGAGTATGCTCATAGAGTTGCAGTTGTTAAAGATGGCAAGATTGAAATGTATGGTAAAACTAGAGATGTATTTAGTAAGGAAAAGGAACTATTAGATTTATATTTAAAAACACCTCATATAGTGAGTTTAAGCAACAAAATTGGAAAAACACTATTATCTATAGACGAAATGATTAAGTGCACTAAAGGGGGAATTTAAATATGGATATGTTTTTATATTTAGACAAGGATACTTTTTTACACAAATTAGATCCAAGAACTAAATTAGCTATTATGTTTGGAAGTTTTGTTGTTGCTTTAATGTTTAATTCCTTAGTGATTTTAGGAATATTAGGTGCTGTAATAATTTTATATGGTTTATCAGGTAAGGTTTTATCTAACCTTAAAAGAATAAGAGTTATACTTTTCATGATTGCTTTGATATCGATTATAATGTGGAGTTTAATGAAAGGTGGTCCGACAAAATTATTAGGACCTATTACCTTAGAAGGTTTTATTTATGGTATTACTATAGGCGTTAAATTTGATGTCATGATAATTTCAGGTATGATATTTTTGAGTTCTACAAAGATTGAAGAAATATCTTTGGGCTTAGTTAAACTTAAAGTGCCTTATAGAGGTGCATTTGCTTTTTCAACAGCAATAAGACTAGTACCAATGATTGTTGGAACTGCACAGACTATAACACAAGCACAGAAATCAAGAGGGCTTGATTTAGACTCTGGTTCAATTTTAGAAAGAATGAAGAAATATATTCCATTATTAATACCTACTTTAATTTCAGTTATTAGAGGGACAAACATTTTTGCAATGGCATTAGAATCAAAAGGATTTGGTTATGATGTCAATAGAACAAGCTATTTAGATTGTAAGTTTAGAACTATAGACTATCTGTTTGTATTTATGACTTTAGCAATAATGATATTTTCTATATATGCAAAAGTAAAATTAATCTAGGGGTGATGAAATGATAGAGAAGGCTATAATTGGAGGAACAGGCGTTTATGATGCTGGTGCAAATAGTTACGTTAAAATTGTAGAAACTAAATATGGAAGTGTTGAATTAAATGTTGTAGAGTATAATGGCAGTGAGATAGCGTTTTTAGCTAGACATGGTAAAGATCATTCAACACCACCGCATTTAATTAATTATAGAGCTAATATGATGGCATTAAAAAAAGTTGGAGTTAAATATATCTATTCAACAGCAGCAGTTGGTTCTTGTAATGAGCATTATGCTCCAGGTGATGTTGTAATTATAAATGATTTTTTAGATTTTACTAAATTAAGACCAGTGACATTCTTTGAAGGTGGCAAAGATCCTGTTAAACATACGGACATGAGTGATCCATATTGTAAGAATCTAAGAAAGTTATTTAGTGAAATAGCTCCTAAATATGATATAGATATAAAAGGGGATGCAGTTTATACTTGCACAGAAGGACCAAGATTTGAGACAGGAGCTGAGATAAAATACTATAACAAAATTGGAGGTGATGTTGTAGGAATGACTAATGTTCCAGAAGTAGTTTTAGCAAAAGAACTAGGTATGTGCTATAGTACAATTGGAATTATAACTAACTGGTGTACAGGTTTTAAAAGTGAAGAAATTACTTTGCATGACATACAGGGAGCATTAGTAAGTAATAAAGATAAGATTACAAAAGCATTTATGGAAATTTTAAGTAGTGACTTAAGTCAAGAAAATTGTATGTGTACTAAAGCAGTCATCCAGTTGTAAAATCTAAAAAGGGAGTGTTTATGACATGAAAGAAGTATTTAGAATGTGGAATAATACAAAAATGGTAGTTTTAGTAGCTCTTTGTGCAGGATTATATGCAGCTTTATTAATACCTTTTAAGAGTCTTGTTTTGATACCTGGTATAACAGAAGTAAGACCTGCGAGTGCTCTACCAGTAGTTATGGGATTATTATTTGGTCCTGCTGGAGCGTGGGGAGCAGCAATAGGTAACTTAATAGGAGATTTTTTTGGTTCATTAGGAGTAGGAAGTATTTTTGGATTTGTTGGTAATTTTATGTTTGCATATGTTCCATATAAACTATGGAATAATTTAGGATTAGTAAAGAAAGACAAAGAACCAGATTTAAAATCAGGTAAAAAAATTGTTACATTTGTTATTGTTTCAATACTAGGAAGTATGTCTTGTGCATTAGTTATTGCAGCAGGCTTAGATATTCTAAATATGGTTCCATTTGCAGCTTTAGGTACTATAATAACTCTTAATAATTCAATACCTTCAATAGTTTTAGGTATACCTGTATTGATGTTACTATATCCTAGGATTAAAAAATGGGATTTATTATATACAGATATAATGGATAAAAGAGATCTTCCTAGAGAAGGGGGATTAGCTAAGATTGGAGCAATGGTTATGGTTTTAACTATTGTAATAGGCTTAGGTGGAGGTCTTGCTTTAGCTTTAGGTGCTGGTCAGGCAGCTTTTAGTGCTGGTTTTGCGGCAGGTGGAGCAGGAACAGCATCTGTTGGAGCAGTATCAGGTATAGCAAGTGCAATGCTAATAATATCTGGAATTTTACAATAATTGAAATTATTGAAGCTGAAGGAAGCTTTATTTCCTTCAGCTTATAATGCTATCATGAGGTACAATTTTTTTTGAAGACTACTTTATAATAAATAAAAAAATTAATATTAGGAGGATTATGAAATGAGCGTGAAATATGAAGCAATAAGACAAAGTATTATTGATATAGGAATTGAGATGGCTGATTCAGCATTAGTAGTAGGAACTTGGGGTAACATAAGTGCTAGAGTACCGGGAGAAGATTATATAGCTATTACACCAAGTGGTGTTGATTATCATGCTATTAAACCTGAAGATATAGTAATACTAGATATGGAAGGAAATATCATTGACAGTGACAAAAAGCCTTCAATTGAAAGCCACATGCATTTGGCTGTATATAAAGATAGAAAAGATGTAAATGCTGTGATACATACACATAGCACTTACTGTACAGCAATGGCTATTGCAAGAAAACCTATTCCGGCAGCGGCAGAAGATATGGTTCAGATAGTTGGAGGAGATGTCAGAGTAAGTGAATATTTCTTACCAGGTTCACAAGAATTAGCACATTCTGCAACTGAGGCTTTAAAAGGAAGAAATGCCGTTATATTAGCAAACCATGGTTGTTTAGGAGCAGGAAAAGATTTAAAAGAAACATTAAAGATAGTTTCAGTAGTTGAAAAATCAGCTCAAGCTACTATTTATGCAAATATTCTAGGCGGAGTTGTTGAATTAGAACAAAAAGATGTTGACTTTATGAGAGATTTTTACTTAAATAAATACGGCCAAAGATAAGGAGGTATATTATGAAATTCGATACTAAGTCTATACATGCAGGAGCTAATGGAAACAACCCTAATAATGCACTTAATCCGCCTATATTTCAAACATCTACGTTTGTATTTGACAGCATAGATCAAGTTAAAAAGGTTATGGCATTTGAAAGTGATGACTATGTTTATACCAGAGGAAATAATCCAACACTAAGGTTACTTGAAAATAGAATGGCAGAACTTGAATGTGGAAATGCGGCAGTAGCATTTGCATCTGGGATGGCAGCAATAAGCAGTACATTATTTTCCTTTTTGAAACCTAAAGATACTGTTATAGTTCATAAAACACTATATGGTTCTAGTTTTAATGTAGTTACAAAGGTATTACCACAATATGATGTGAATTATAAAGTAGTTGACATGACTAAAACTGATGAATTAGAAAAGGTAATAGATGCAAATACTAAGGTTATATATTTTGAAACACCTTCTAATCCAAATTTGAGCATTGTAGATATTAAAAAAGTAGTTGAAGTAGCTAAAAAGAATGATATAAAGGTAGTTGTAGATAATACATTTGCTACTCCTTATTTTCAAAATCCACTTGAAATGGGAGTAGATGTAGTTGTTCATAGTGCTACAAAATATATATGTGGTCATGGGGATGTAGTAGCTGGTATTGCAGTATCTAAGGATGTAGACTATATAAATACACTTAAATTTGACTATATGTGTGAATTTGGTGGAGTAATGAGTCCATTTAATGCATGGTTATTATTAAGAGGTTTGAAAACATTAGGTGTAAGAATGAGACAGCATGAAGCAAATGCTATGAAGGTTGCTAAATTTCTTTCTAAACATCCTAAAGTTAAATCAGTTATGTATCCAGGTTTAGAAGAATTTGAAGGTCATGAAGTAGCAAAATCTCAAATGCGAGGATATGGAGCAATGATAAGCTTCGAAATAGATGGAGATTTGGAAACAGCTATAAGAGTTGTTGATAATGTTAAGCTTATAAAATTAGCTGTTAGTTTAGGTGATTGTGAAACGCTTATTGAATTACCTGCTGCTATGACTCATAGTGGTTATCCTAAGGAAGAACTCGTTAAATTTGGGTTAACAGAAAGCATGATAAGAATATCAGTTGGATTAGAAGATTCAGAAGATATAATTAAAGACTTAGAAAATGCTCTTTCAAACATATAACAAGGCGCAAGATGTCCCCAATTTCCATAGTTGGCGGGTACCGATTGGATTTAATAAGTGGCGTGCATATCACCCGCCATGTTGAAACGGTGTGTTGCGATTACTACGTAATTGCCTCCAATGTTATAAAGATAAGAAATTAGTCTTTCATTATAGTTTGTTTGAATGATTGAAAATATGAAGCTATTATTTAAAAAGAAACTAAACACAAAGTTCTAGTATATGTAGTTTAATGTGCAATTTATATATGCATGAATAGGAGGTCATAATGTGAAATTAGTTGTTTTAGCTCTAATTACTGGAATTGTTACCGGAATGATATTTACAGCTGTAAAGCTGCCAATTCCAGCACCTCCCACAGTAGCAGGAGTTGCAGGTATAGTAGGTATACTAATAGGAGCGAAAATTGTGGAATATCTTAAAGATGTCTTGTTCTAGATTTGTTATAAATAAAGATATAAACATATCAAAAGATATCAGACATCTTATGTCTTAGGGGGATGCCTATGAAAATTAAAAATGAATCAGTAATTTTAAGTCAAAAAGCAAAAGAAAAGATTCTCGAATATATCAAAATACATGAATTGAGATCAGGTCAAAAACTTCCTTCTGAGCAAAAATTACAAGAAATGCTAGGAGTAAGCAGGTATACAGTAAGAGAAGCTTTAGCACTATTGCAACAGGAAAAATATGTAACTAAAATTCACGGTAAAGGTACATTTGTAAATAAAAAACAGATACAAATAGAAAGCGGCTTAGAAAAGCTAGAGAGTATTAGCGAAATAATTAGAAGTTTTGGAAATGAACCTGATGTAGTTTGGCTAGATATTAGTGTTAATGCTCCTACTGATGATATGATAAAGCAGTTAAAAATAACGCCTGATGTTAATGTAATTACATTTAAAAGAATAATAAATGCTTGTGACAAAGTAGCAGTATTTTGTGTAGATTCAATACCAACAAATATAATAAAAGAAATAACATATGAGGAATTAGACAATAAATCTAAATTTAGTATGTTTAATTACCTTAAAAATAACTATAATATTGAAATTGAATATGCTATAACAGAAATATTACCTACTACACCTACAAAAGAAATGCTAGACAAGCTTGATATTGATAAAAATCATATGTTTTTATTATTAAAGCAAATACATTATAACAAAGAAGGTAAGCCAATAATATATTCAGACGATTATTTTAATTCAAATATATTTAGGTTTAAAGTTAATAGGGTTAAGTAATATAAAGGGATGCTTCAGAATGCATGAATTTTGAAACATCCCTTTATATATGCTCTTTTTTAATCATGTACTTTTGCAATTATTTTTATGAAAGAACATGTCATTTTTTAATAGCTTTTCTTTATGTATAATTAAATCAAGGGAATCATACAATAAACTACATCAAATAACATAATAGTATATATATCGCGTAATTTGTAAAGGAGATTTTATTGTGTTACTACTAACCCAAAGACAAAAGGCTATATTATTAAATATTATCAATAACAATACACCTATTCTGATTAAAGATTTAGCGAAAAAGTTCAATATCAGCGCTAGAACAGTTAGATATGATCTTGAAGATATTAAATACTGGCTAAAACAAAAAAACATAAAACTTAATCAGAAAAGCAAGATAGGTATTTGGTTAGATATTGATAATAACTTGAAAGAAGAAACATTGAGTTATTTACAAGGTAGTAATAATTACTATGTATTACTTAGTAAAGATAAGAGAATTAATTATATTTTAATAGAGTTTTTTAAGACAGAAAAACCTATAACCATTGAATATCTTGCAAATTGTTTAAAAGTAAGTAAAAGCACTATAATCAAGGATTTAAAAA
The DNA here is from genome assembly GCF_001559865.1 of Abyssisolibacter fermentans. Lineage (NCBI taxonomy): Bacteria > Bacillati > Bacillota > Clostridia > Eubacteriales > Clostridiaceae > Abyssisolibacter > Abyssisolibacter fermentans. The sequence goes on along the minus strand of NZ_LOHE01000090.1, from coordinate 92,371 downwards.
GCATCAAGGTATACCTAGAAAAGTATAATATAGCTTTAATAAGTAAACCAAGAATTGGTCACAGCATAAGTGGTGAAGAACAAAATATCAGAAGATTGTTAAGCGATATTTTAATAAAAGCTACCAATAACCATGACATGCTAGATTTATTAAGTACAGCATACAATAAACATCAAAACATAACCATAGATACACTTAATAATCTGTCAGTGACAATAAGTATAGTAGATATAAAAAAGGCAATTAAGAATAGTAAAAAGGAATATGATTTTTGGATGCCTGATAGTTCTTATGCATCATTAATAGTGCATTTAGCTATTGCAATGGATAGGCTTATTAAAGGTCAAAAAATTGTCTTATCTAAAAATAAAAAAGAGCTTGTTAAAAAGAATAAAGAATTTTTAATAGCGCAAAAAATAGCTGAAGAACTTTCAAAAATTTATGAAATAGTTATACCTGAGGCGGAAATAGTAAATATTACAATACATTTAATATCCGCTAATATGAGACTTAATTTTTTTAATGATGATAGTATATATAATACTGATAAAAGCTTAATAAATAGTATTAGGAGAATGATTGACTTTGCAAGAAAGAAAATGAAATTGGAAAGTAGTTCATTGACAAAATTAGAAAATGATTTATATTCTCATATTCAGTTAACATTAAAAAAACGTAGACTTGGGGTTATAGATGAAAATCCACTACTTGATCAAATTAAAATTAAATATTCAAAGCATTTTCAAATTGCTAAAGAAATGATATCTATTTTTGAGAAATATGAAAACGTAACCTTAGATGAAAGTGAAGCAGGCTATATTACACTTTATTTAGGAGCATGTTCAGAAATTTCAAAGCAAATAGAAAAAAAGAAGATTTTAGTTGTTTGCACAACTGGAAAAGGTTCAGCAAAAATATTATCATCGAGAATTAAAAATACAATATCAGATATACAAATTAAAGGTATAGTGTCTATGTTTGATATAGAGGATAATGATCAATTATTAGAAGATATTGATTTTATAATAAGTACAGTAAGTTTAAAAAGATTAAAAAGACCGGTAATTAAAGTCAGCCCACTTATTACTAATAGAGAATTAAGTAAAATAAAAAGCTTTATAACTCAAAGTAATTTTGAAAATGAAGAAAATTATGAAGAAATCAAAGATGAAAAATATATAGTAAGCTCTTTAATGAATATTTTAGATAAATATGTAGATGAATCAGATAAAAAAATTAAACTCGAACAAGAATTAAACAATTTTTTTGGATTTTTCATAGGAATGTATAATAAGAATTTTATATATAATGAAGCATTAGAGGAGTATTCACAAAAAATAGCTATGATAATAGCGGATTTAGGAGTTATGATACAGGAGATTATTGATATTAATAGTGTTAATAATTTTTCAAATGTATTGGGTATTGTAATTCATATAATAATGGCAATTCCTAGATGGGAACGTAAATCTTATAATGAAGAATTGAATATCAATAAGTATAAAGAAGATAATTTGGATATATTCAATATAGTAAAAAAGCACCTTGAAAAAATAGCAAGTAAATATAATTTGATAATACCAGATAGTGAAATAATTGCAATAATGAGATATTTAATATAGGGGATGAGTTATAGTGAAGGAAAAATTAATTATAAAAAACGCTACTATATTAGACATTGATAGTGGTTACAAATATGAGAAAAGAAACATATATATTGAGAATGGCAAAATTAAAAAAATATTAGATAAAGAAATTTTAATTGATGGAGCAAAATATTTTGATGCAGAAGGATATATAGTATCACCGGGTTTCATAGATATTCATTCGCATTTATATACAGCTACTAGCTTAGGAATAGATGCAGACACTGTAGGAATAAGTACTGGAGTAACAACTATTTTTGATGCAGGAAGCTGTGGGCCTTTAAATATCGATGATTTTTATAAAAAAAATATTATTAATAATACTACAGATACTTATGTTTTATTAAATATTGCAAAAACAGGCTTAATAAAAGAAAGATATGAGATAGCTGATTTAAATAATATTGATGAAGAATTGATTTATGAGACTGTTAAAAAATATCCTAATCTGATAAAGGGAATAAAGGCTAGAGCGAGTGCCTCAACGGTTGGAACATTGGGAATAACGCCAATAGAAATTGCTAAGAAAATAGCAATAAAAGCTGGACTGCCCCTTATGGTTCATATTGGGAACTATCCTCCAAAATTGGATGATGTTTTAAATTTGTTGGACAAGGGTGATGTTGTAACCCATACTTATCATGGTAAAGTAAATGGATTATTGAATGACTCAAAGATAATTCAAAAAGCTATAGAAGCAAAAAGTCGTGGCGTATTCTGGGATGTGGGGCATGGTACATCTAGTTTTAACTTTAATACTGCTAATAAAGCCTTTAATCAAGGTTTTTATCCTGACACAATAAGTACAGATATTTATAAACAAAACTATAAATACCCGGTAAAAAGTCTAGCAGATACTATAAATAAAATAATTTCTTTAGGGCTTAGTGTAGAAGAATGTATTACAAAAGTAACTTCAAATCCAGCTAAAGTATTCAATTTAAATAATGTTGGAGCGATAAAGATTGATTATAAAGCTGATTTGACAGTTTTTAAAATTGAAAATAAAAAACTTATATATAACGATTCTGATGGAAATGAAATTACATCGAATATGGGAATTAAGGTATTATATACAGTTAAAAATGGTGAAATTTATGAATTGCAAGGAGTGGAATATTAGATGGATTTATTCTTAAGTTTAAAGGAAAAGCTAGATATAAGTGATGATGATTTTAAAGAAATCAGCAAAAACCTATTAAGTGTTAAAGAGACAATTAATAATGAAAAAATTGAATTTGGAGAACAATTTGAAATAGGATTTTATTCACATATGATCAGTTTATTTATGAGATTAAAAAATAATGAAAAAATAGATGAAGTTGATATGAAAGTTCTAGATGAAATAGATGAAAAAGTATTAGAAATTGCAAAAAAAATAGTAGCTCCATTTTTTGATAAATATAAAACTAAGCAAAATTTATCTGAAATTATATTAGTAGCTACACACATTCAAATAGCATTTAATATGAGAGGAGGTGAAGAAAATGTCAGATAAAGTAGTTATAGCTATAGGTGATAGATTAGGAAAAGGACAAAAAATTGCAAAAGGTATTGAAGCAGCAGGCGGTAAAGCAATATTGATAGAAGGTATGGCAGCTGATATGAAACTAGGAGATGTGATGCATGAAAATAATGCAGATATAGGATTGAGTTTTTGTGGTAGTGGAGGTGCAGGTGCACTAATGGCAGCCAATAAGTATGGTTATAAGGTTAAACATCATTTGAGGAGTATAGATGCAGGGGTGACTGCATTAAAAGAAGGTGCTCAGGTTTTAGGGTTTGGATTTTTAGACAGTGAAGAACTTGGAAAAAGAATTGTTGAGGAATATCTTAAAATTCATAAGAAAGGATAATAAAACAGTGTCTGATAAGCAGTATTTACAAAGTAAAGAAGTTGAACTAATTATAGAAGGCAGTGGGAAAACAAAAAAAGATGTTTTTGCTGCTATATTCACTAAACTTAGAAAACAAATATATAGCGAGGTTCAAGGCTTAATTTTACACATGGAACCTACCAAAGTATATATATTATCAGAAGAAGTTAATAAAATTAACGAAGCTTTTTTATGGTTTTTTATGAAAAGAGAGAAAACTCAGTACAAGATAAAGGCTAAAGTAATAGTAGCTATTAAATATTTGGATTTAGCAGAGGAGGAATAATTTTGTTGATTATATTAATTAAATCATTAATTATTGGTGCTATTGGAGGATTTGCTATAGCAGCCGGTGCTGCAAGAATGTTTCATGCTCCTGAAGTTCAATCAATGGGTGCATTTAGGACGCTAGGAGAGATAAATGCATGTAAAGGAGATGCAGTGACTCACTTTTCTTTTGGTTTGGGATTTTTGTTTAATGCTGCTGCTTCTGTTGTTGCAGCAGGTGCATTAACTCAAGATGTTTTTCATCGTATAGTACCAAACTGGGCAGCAGGAACACTTTTAATGAAAGATAAAAGAGTAGAAAATACTTTACATGACCCAGCTAAAATGGGCGTAGCTGGTGCTATTGTAGGTGCTATAGTAGTTGCATTCTTGAACACTATAGCTTCAATAATACCTGAATCTACATCTATAATTGCTAAAAATATACTATCACCCGCAGCAGGGCTTATGATAAATCCTGTAATGCCTATAATTTTCTGGCTTGCAGCACTAGATGCAGGTAAAATAACAGGAATATGGGGAACTGTATTAGGTGGATTAGCTCAAATGGTTATGGGTAATGCTGTACCTGGTATTGTACTTGGTATATTAATAGGACAATCTACTGAAGAAAATGGATACTCAAAAGCAACAAAAACAATGATTGCTTTAGTTGTTATATTATTTATCGTTATTGCTTACTTTAGAGGTTTTCAAGACAAAATATTAGCATTATTCTAAAAAACTAAGAAGAAAGGTGAGAGGTTAATGAATAGATTTAGAGAGATTCTCTTAAAAGATTATACATTTCCAATTTTAGTAGCTTTAGCTTGTTCTGCTATATTTGCAGGTACTCATATGTATGTTGTTCATCATGTAGGTGCTTTTAATGAAATATTTGTAGTTAACATGTTAGACCAAGGACTTTCTGGTGGAGATTATGCAGCAGCTGCGGGATTTGCAGCAGGATTTTTAGTAGCAAGGATATTGGAAGGACCGCTTGTTGGGGTATTGGATATAGGTGGTTCTCTAATGACAGGTGTAGGTATAGGAATCCCAGCATTGTTTTTAGCATCAGGAATAACTGCTCCTGTTAATAACTATGTGCTTTCTTTATTAACAGGTCTTGGGATAGGGATTGTAATAGGTCTTGTAATTATATTAATTAGAAAGTTAATGCCTTCAGGTATAGCATCAGCAGGTACTAACATAATGATGGGAGCAGGTAATGCAACAGGAAGATACTTAGGACCATTGATAATAATATCAGCTATCAACTATAATATACCAGCAGGAGTAGGAGCATTTATTGGAGCAGCTATATTCTATAAATTAGATAAACCAATAGCAGGAGGAGCTATATTAGGAGCAATGATACTTGCAAGTTGTTTTCCAGTAGTAGCATAATAGTAACTTTTAGACTATAACAAGGCGCAAGATGTCTCCTACCTCTATAGGTGGAGGATACCGATTAGATTTAACAGTAGGTGTACATATCACACGCCTTGTTGAAACGGTGTGTTGCAATTACTATGTAATTGCTTCCGTTGTTATAAAAAAAGTCCAATTTCTGCTTTGCTGAACTTGGACTTTTTTCAAGTATATGATGAATAGGTTGAATTTTAAGGAGTGAATAACATGACTATATATGAAGAATTAGGACTTGCAAAAGTTATAAATGCAAGTGGTAAGATGACTGCATTAGGTGTGTCTACAATACATGCTGATACAGGAAAATATATGCTGGAAGCAGCAATGAGTTTTGTAAATATTGAAGCTTTAATAGATAAAGCAGGACAGGTGATATCTGAGTATACAGGTGGGGAAGACAGCTGTGTTACTTTAGGTGCTTCAGCAGGTATAGCAATATCAGTTGCTTCTATGATTTCAAAAGGTCAAATGGATATAGTTGAGAGATTACCTTTGAGTGAAGGATTAGCAAATGAGATTATAATACAAAAAGGACATTGCGTAAATTTTGGTGCGCCGGTTAATCAAATGGTTAGACTTGGTGGAGGTGTTGTAAAAGAAGTTGGTCATTCTAATAAGACTGAAGATTTTCATATTGGAAATGCTATTAATGAAAATACAGCTGCTATACTTTATATAAAATCACATCACACAGTACAAAAAGGAATGTTATCTTTAGAAAAAGTTTGTGAAATTGCAAGTGAAAAGAACATACCGGTTATTGTGGATGCAGCAGCTGAGGAAGATTTAAAAAGATATTTAGCTATAGGAGCTGACTTAGTTATTTATAGTGGAGCTAAAGCAATAGAAGGACCAACATCAGGTTTTATAACAGGAAAAAGTGAAAAAATTAAATGGTGTAAGTTGCAGTATAAAGGTATAGGTAGAGCTATGAAGGTAGGAAAAGAAAATATTATGGGATTTTTAAGAGCTTTACAAATATATCAAAATAAAGATAAAACTACTCAAGCTTTAGAAAATAAAAAAAGAATGGAAGTATTTATTAAAAATATTAACCAAATTAAAGGACTAAAAGGTTCTGTAGTCAAAGATGAAGCGGGTAGAGAAATATATAGAGCAGCAATTAAAGTAGACGAACGAGTTTTAGGAGTTAATGCAGAGTATATTATAAATGAGTTAAAGAAAGGTTCGGTACAAATATATGTTAGAGAACATTATTCCAACTTAGGAATAATAAATATTGATCCTAGACCATTACAGGATAAAGAAGAAGATATTATATACGAAAGAATAGCTGAAATTGTCAATAATATTTAATCAAATAATATGAAAACAAATTTACTAATAAGGTGGAATAATAATGAGTAAAATAAATTTTTATAAAGATAAAGTTGCTGTCAATTTATTGGCAGGTAATTTAGAAAATGCAAAAGAAGTAAGTAAAGCTCTAGATGGACATGCAATCATAGGTGTATTATCTAAAAACTTTAGAGACGTAGATAGTGCAGTTGATTATACTAATGAATTTCTAAAAGAGCTCGGAGTTGTTTCTGTTGGTTTGGGAGCAGGAGATCCAGCTCAATGGAAAATGGCATTAGAGATTGCTGGTAGGACTAATCCTGGACATGTTAATCAGGTTTTTACAACAGCTCCCTATGCGAAAGGATTTTTAATGAGCCGAGGATATTCCGATACAGTAGTAAATGCACTTATTAGCCCAACAGATGATGTGAACAAGGTTAAAATAACAACAGGACCTTATAGCTCAGTAGGCTCTAAAGGAGGTGTGGTAGACGTAGAAGCTGCTTTAAATATGCTAAAAGATACGGGAGTAGATTCAATAAAATTCTTTCATATGAAAGGTACAAAATATCTAGAAAACCTGAAGGTTGTGGCTGAAGCTAGTGTGAAGATAGGTATTCCAATTATTGAACCAACAGGAGGAATAACAGTAGATAATTTTGAACAAATCTTAAAAGTATGTATAGATGCAGGTTGTCAAAAAATAATACCTCATGTATATAGTTCAATTATAAACAAAGAAACAGGAATGACTGAGGTTTCTATGGTTAAAGAGATATTTGAAATCATAAAAAAATTAGTTTAAATGATTGACATAAAAACAAATAGAATGAGATGTCTAAAAAAACTAGAGACATCTCATTTTTTATGCAATTTTTAAAATTTAAAAATATTTCAAAAACACAATTTCACATATTTATTAGATATTTATTCTATAACTATATCTTATAATTAACTCAAGGAAACAAACAATACAAATTAGGAGGTATAAGAATGAAAAAGTTAATAATAACTGGAGCATTGATAGCAGCATTAACAGTGCCAACAATAGCCGGAGCTGCAACAGATAATCAAGCTAATGAAAAAAGAAATTTCAAAGGTGATTTCAAAGGAAAAATAGAAAGAGTTGCTAAAGGAAACATGAAAGAAATGAGAGAACTATCACAAAAATATTTTAAAGGCGAAATTACATTTGATGATTTTAAAGAAGAAGCAGCAAAATTACTGCCTGAAGATAAGAAAATAGATTTTGATAAAATGAAAGAAAGACTAGACAAAACAAAAGAAAAAATGAAAGATTTTGAAGTAAGAAAAGAGATTAATGATGAATACTTAAATGGAGATATAACAATAGATGAGTGTATAGATAAGCTTAAAGCTGCAGGTTGTGAAATAAAAGATGAAGCTAAATTAACAGAAATTCTAAAGGTAAAAAAACAGTTAAAAGATGGTGAAATAACTAAAGAAGAAGCAAAAGAATTATTGCCTAATGAGTTTAAAGGACGTTTAAACGGTAAATTAGGTACAAGAACAAAAAAAATTAAGAACATCATGAAAGGTGAAAATAGCAAGCAGATGTTTGATGCATGTAAAAAATATTTAAATGATGAAATTTCAAAAGATGAATTACAGCAGGAATTAAGTGAAATTTATTCAGATAACATAGATAAAAAAATACAAATTTTAGATTTGCAGAAACAGCTTAAGAAAGGCGAAATAACAAAAGAAGAATTTATAGAGCAAGCTAAAGAAATCAAAAATAAATAAAAAATAGTTAAACCCAGATTATTCGTATAACTTTGAATAATCTGGGTTTAATATATCCATATCTATAAAACTCAATATTATTACACTATATGAGGGCATCTCAAAATGACGAATTTTTATACTTGAAATTTATTCATTTGAGTTGTCCTTTTTTTAGCTTTTTTTCTTGATTTTATCTGTTAATTTGATATGATATCATTGATAGTAAAAATTTGAATTGTATTTTTTCTGACAGGAGGGTTTGGAATTGTTATTTATAAAAAACGGTAAATTATTCACTATGACTGAGAATGGTGTTATTGATGCAGACATTCTTGTTGAAAATGGAAAGATTAAAGAAGTAGGAAAAGATTTAGTTGTGCCGCTTAATGCAGATGTTATCGATGCAGATGGATGTTATGTTATGCCTGGATTCGTTGAAGCACATTGCCATATAGGATTAGAAGAAGATGGTATAGGTTTTGAAGGTGATGACGTAAATGAAATGACTGATCCTGTGACACCTCACTTGAGAGCTATTGATTGTATAAACCCAATTGATAGATGCTTTGACGAAGCAGTGCAAGGTGGAGTTACATGTGTGTGTACAGGTCCTGGAAGTGGAAATGTAATAGGTGGACAGTTTGCAATAATAAAAACTCATGGTAGAAGAATTGATGATATGGTTGTTAAGGCACCTGCTGCTATGAAGATAGCTTTTGGAGAAAATCCAAAAAGAGTATACCATGATCAAAAGAAATCACCAATGACTAGAATGGCAACAGCTGCTATATTAAGAGAAGCATTATTTAAAGCAAAAAAATACGTTAACAAGCAAGAAGCTGCTAAAAATGGTATTGATAAAGAACCTGAATTTGATATGAAAATGGAAGCATTAGCTAAGGTTATTAGAAAAGAAATACCACTTAAGGCTCATGCACATAGAGCAGATGATATTTTTACAGCTCTTAGAATAGCAAAAGAATTTGATGTAAATATAACTTTAGATCACTGTACTGAAGGTCATCTTATAGCAGATTATTTGGCAGAGGAAGGTAGATATGCTATAGCTGGACCTAGTTTAGGACATAGAACAAAATTTGAATTAAAAAATCAAAGCTTTGAAACACCCGCTGTATTAAATAAAGCAGGAGTTAAGTTTTCAATAACAACAGATTCTCCAGTTATACCACTTCAATTTTTACCATTATGTGCAGGACTTGCAGTAAAAGCAGGTCTAGATGAAATGGAAGCATTAAAGGCTATTACAATAAATCCTGCTACGATATTAGGTATAGACGACAAAGTGGGTAGCTTAGAAGTTGGAAAAGACGCTGATATATTAGTATGTAAAGGAAATCCTATAAAAGACATTAACTATAAAACTATTGCTACTATTATTGATGGGGAAGTTGTTTATAGGGGATAAATAGGTAATAACGTTACATAAATAAAGAGTGAAGTTTAAACTTCACTCTTTATCTTTTTATGTTTAATTTTTTTCTGTATCAATAAAATATCCAAATCCAAATGTACCATCACCGCAGTGACTGGCAATAGTACAGCCTATATCGTATTCATGGAAAATTTCTACTTTGCTTGCTTCTTTGAGTGTTTGTTTTAATTCTTCTCTTTGTTTATTACTACCATATATTGAGGCTATATGTATTTCAGAAAATAGTATACGATTAATATCCTTTAATAGTTCACTTACCATATATTTAACTGCCTTTTTTTTACCCCTAACTTTTTTAAAAACTTGAAGTCCGTTAGGTGACATTTGAATAATAGGCTTTATTCCCAATAATGAACCTACAGTATATTCTAATCCGCTGCACCTACCGCCTTTATACAGATAATCAAGCTTGTTCATAATGAAAAACAGCTTGTAGTTTGGAGCAATTTTATTTAGATAAGAAACTATATCATTTATATGCATATTTTGTTTTTTTAAACGATAAGCTATACGAACTAATGCTCCTAAACCTCCACACAGGTTAAGGGAATCAACAATATAAACAGAGCCTTGCGGAAGCATAGAAGCTGCAATATGTGCATTAGCAATAGTTGATGATAGCTTTGAACATAAGCCAATATATAAAACTGGTATATTGTTATTTATGTAAGGTAGAAAGCTTTCGTAAAAATTGTTTGGTGATGGTGATGCAGTAGTAGGAAGTATCCCAGTGTTATTTACAGTTGTCAACAACTCTTTTGTATTAATTTCTGCTTTATCTTTGTATGATGTATTATCAAATGTAACGGTTAATGGTATTATTCCTATGTCCATTTGTTCTATATCGGATTGAGACAGATCACAAGTGCTGTCTGAAAAAATCTTAAGATTTGTCATGTTGTCCCTCCATGTAATTTTCTGATTATTGAACAAAAAAGATTTAAAACAAGGCAAAAGATGTCTCCCAACCTTTATAGGTGTCAGGTATCGACTATATTTAACGGGCGGTATACAGATTTTATGCCTTGTTGAAACGGTGTATTGCAATTGCTTATAATCTAAAACATTACTTATTAAACTCCCCTGCTTTTTTAAAGGCTTGCTTTGACAATATTACCGCAAAAACTTCATTAATAACTGCTGCAGCTGCAATTGTACCTTGAACTATAACAGCAGAGTCAGGGGACGTAGATTTTAAGGATGATACTGCAATGCCTGTCAATACAAGTGATACACCAGAATGAGGTAGCAAGGTAAATCCTAAATATTTCTTTACTGTTGTAGGAGCATTGACAATATGTGCACCAAATGCTGAGCCTCCTATTTTGCCTGCTGCTCTTGAAAGAATGTAAACAGCGGTATAAACTCCTGCACCTAAAATTAAATGGTAATCTAACGGTGCTCCTAGATTTAATATCATTACGACAAAGCAAAAACCTAAAATAGGTTTTACATTATCCATTATTTCTTGTAACCGTTCTTCGCTAACTATATTAGAAAATGTCCCAGAAAAAGCCATACCTACAAGCATAAAGTTTAAGATTGGAGCAGGCATTACCTTATAATTCATAAACAGAGTGATAGACGAAGCGACTAGTATGGAAATACCAATAATCAAAAGTGTGATATTTCTTGGATTTTTTTTCTTTAGCATCATACCTGTGGTAAATCCTACTGTAATACCTATGCCTACAGGAATAAGCACAATCAAAAATATAATATAAGACGGAAGGTCTACAGAGGCTGTCTCTTTAAAGGTAAAAGCCATAACAGATAAAAATACAATAATGGCTATAATATCATCAAGAGCCGCCATTGGAATAAGTGTTTTTGTAACAGGACCATCTGTTTTATATTCATTAACTATTGATAGTGCTGGTGCAGGTGCTGTTGCAAGGGCAATTCCTCCAAAGATCAAACCAAGAGTAATAGGTATATTCATATACCAGAATATAAGTGCAAAAACAGCACTAACAACAAAAAAAGTACCCAATGATTGAGTTAAAGTAATGATAAAAATCTGTTTGCCCAGTTTTTTTATTTTATTCCAAACGAGTTCTGTACCAATCATAAGCCCCATAGAGCATTCAAATATATTAAGTGTGACCTTGTACCATTGTTGATCAAGAATACTTTGACTTAAAAGACCTACAGCGTGAGGGCCCATAATCATTCCAGTTATCAGCCAGCCCAATATTGCCGGCATTTTTATTTTCATCATTAGTTTTCCTGCGAGTATTGCAGTGAAAACCACTAAAGTCAATCTAATTATGTCAGTAATTATCATAGCGTTTCCTCCTGCTTAGCGATACCGTAAAGCATCATATCAAAAATTTTATATATTGTATTTTCGTGCAACTTTACAAGTTGCTCCGAGTTGGTAAGGTTTATTTGCTGTCTGCCAAAATATTCACCAAAAAATTCTTCAAAAGCGATGAAATAATCCATAGCCTCCTGCGGAGTCACATTTTGGCGTAGAGTTATCTTTTCAAATATGCTTTTTGCAAACATATGATTTACTTCAATTAATTTTTTATGAAGCTCCTTTATTTGTGATTTTAAATGAATAGGGGGTTGAAGTACCGCACTCATAAAAATTTGCTTAAACTCTTTTTTTTCTTCAAAAAACTTATTGCGTGCTTGAAAATAGCTTTTTATACTTTCTTCCGTATCTGCATCTAAAACAATATTATTTTTCAAACAATTTGCCAGTTTGTCAAAGCATTCCTTAACACAAATAAGAAAAAGTTCATCTTTTCCATCATAATAATGATATATTAATCCTTTTGAAATGCCATGTTGACTGCAAATGTTATTAAGCGTTGCAGAATTATAATTTTTTGTTCCGAATTCTACAAGTGCAGCTTGTAATATTCTATTTCTGCTTTTTTCATTTTTCAATTTCTGCTTCAAAATACATTCCTCCTAAAAAAACAAACTAGTTAGTCTGTTTTATAGTTTAACATAAAACAGACTGACTGGTCAATAAATTACAAGGAAATTTATATTTTAATTACGAAAATGCAATAAAAATCACAGAGGCAGATTATTTGTCGGCACTCTGTGATTTTTGTTTTCTATTAAATAAAAGGTGCTTAGTTAAGGATTTTGAGTATTGTTTTATATTAATGTTCCATTCTAATATTATCTACTAAGCTTTGTTTATTCATTTTCTTAAGTGGCAGATATGCTGATAATAATGTAAAGACTAAAATACCAACTGTAGCAATTACAATATCTTTCCAAGGCATAATCCAACCAAATTCACGCATATTTGTTATTATACTGAATAATACATAGCTTAGACCTGTTCCTACAATTATGCCATAAAAGGATGATATAATACCGTAGTATAACCCTTCGTAACAAACCATCTTTTTAACATTAAATTCAGACATTCCAACTGCCTTAAGAATCGAAAATTCTCTAGTTCTTAATAACAAGTTTGTATTAATTGTATTAATTATATTTAAGCAACTTATTAATGTTATTACAGCAACAAAACCGTACAAGAAAATACTAACAACAATAGCATTTTTCTTCATTTGTTTAGCTTGTTTAACATAATCAATATATTCAAAATTATTACTATCACAATATTTCTGTATTTGTTTTGAGACTGTTTCATAATCAGCATCATTTGATAATCTTAAATACATTGAAGAGTAATTATTGTTTCCAATAATTTTTTTATATATATCTTCAGTTGTTATCATTAATAAACCACCATTGTAACAATACTTATTATCATATAGTATCCCTGTTTCTGCAATAGCTGAAACATTAACTTCTCCAAGCTTTGTTTTTTCATCATCAAAACTTAATAGGGGTATTGTATCACCAACCTTAACATCAGCTAAATCAAAGAATACACGTATACTTTTTCCCGAATCAGCTTTTCTTACGTTCATGGTTGTTTGTTTCACTAGTATAATACCATTATTTTTACTCATAGCATCTATGTCTATTTTACCTGAAATAAGTGTGTCTTTAAATTGAGCTAAGTTATTATCTCCATAACAGAGGATTTTATTATTGGGCATATTGACAATGTTGTTTTCCTTTTCTGTAAAAGCATTAGAATAATATTCTAAATATTCTTTAGTTAATAAGTCTTTATTTAAAAGAGTACTAACGTTTGTATTTATTTGTTTATAGATTTTTTCTACTCCATCTATACTAGACATACTTTCATAGTCTTGTTCGGTAATCGTAGAATTATGATTATAAATTATGAATTCTGGCTTTTCAGAAGTATCAATAAAATCTCCCATAAATATTAAACTAGCAAAGTTATTAAAAACTATAAAAAGCACAATACTTATAACCATAGAAAAAACAGTTATAACAAATCTTTTTCTATTTCTTCTTAGATTTTTCCAAGCTAAGCTTGCTTCAAAGCCTAATAGTTTTTGTATCATATTACCTTTTTTTGATTTCTTTATATTATCTTTTTTAAATTGACCTGTATTTCTAACTGCCTCCAGTGGTGAGATTTTTGAAGCCATTCTAGCAGGTATATAGGCTGAAGCATATACGGTCAATAATCCTAGTATTGTACTAACAATAATAACTAGAGGAGATATAACTACATGTATATCATTAAAAAACTTATCAGCCCCTATGTGTCCAATGATGTAAAATACAATTTTCATTGCTATAGTTCCACTGAATAATCCTAAAGGAATTCCAAAAGCGCTGATTATCAATGCTTCCTTAAATACTATTTTTCTTATCTGTTGTGGAGTAGAACCTACACATCTTAAGATCCCAAACTGAGAAATTCTTTCAATTACCGATATATTAAATGAATTATAAATAACCGCTATGGTACTTATAATTATTAAAGCTACTATAAACCCTACAAGAGATATTAGTGATTTATTTACTTCATCATCTGAACTTTCACCTGATAATGCTAATAGGTAATTATTAATCTTAACATTCTCTCTTGATACACCTACATCATTTACTATGTTATCAATCTTGTTGTTAATGTTTTTTGGTGATTTTAATTTTAAAGATACATAGTAATCCTGATCTTTTTGTAAATTGTTAATGTCTAAAAATGTTATAGCTGATGCTGTATAGCTATGTGAAGACATATATTTTGGGTTTAAAAGACCAACAATTTTGTATTCTTTTGATTTTTGTTTTGTAAATATATCACTTTCGTTTTCCATAGTTCCTATATCAAGTTTAATAGTATCACCAATTTTAGGGTTACCTGGTAAATAGTCTAGACTCCAATAGTCTACCGCTATTTCATCAGGTGAAGTTGGCAAATTACCTTCTTTAAGAGAAATTGGATCTAAATCTGATGAAGGATTTGAAATACCGTTAATGAAAAATGTCCAATATTTGGGAACATCTTTGCCTTTTTTGTTAGTTTCAGAGATTATAGCCAAACCTTCATTGCTTTGTATGTTAAATTCATCTACATTAACATGGTTACAAAGTTTATCAATCTTGTCTTTAGGAGTATCTCTAAAAGCAATGTGATAACTACCATTTCTACTGATAGTATCATTAATCATTTTGTCTCTAACACTTACAATGATAGTGAAAACACCTGTTATAAGTGCAACAGATAGTATTACTCCAAGTATCGTTAATAAAGTCCTCTTTTTTTGTACTTTTAAATACCTAGAAGCGATGTTCATTACTCATCACCTCTTCTTTGGTAATCATACCATCTTCTATAGAGATTACTCTATCTGCTTGAGAAGCAATACTTAAATCATGAGTAATAACAATTAGTGTTTGATGATATCTTTTAACTGAAAGTTTTAATAAATCGATTATTTCTCTGCTGTTTTTACTGTCAAGGTTACCTGTTGGTTCATCTGCTAAAATAATTGAAGGTTTATAAGCCATCGCTCTTCCTATTGAAACTCTTTGCTGCTGACCTCCAGAAAGTTCTGAAGGCAAATGACTTCTTCTTTTTTCAAGTCCTAGTATTTTCATAAGGTCATCTATATAGGATTTGTCTATTTTTCTATTATCCATAAGTAATGGCAATTCTATATTTTCTTCTGCTGTAAGTACAGGAATTAAGTTATAGAATTGAAATATAAATCCTACTTTTCTTCTGCGAAAAATAGCTAACTGTTTTTCATTATAATTATAAATATCTGCATCATCTATAATAACTTTTCCAGAGGTTGGCTTATCTACTCCTCCTAATAGATGAAGTAGAGTGCTTTTACCGGAGCCGCTTGGTCCAATAATAGCAACA
The DNA here is from genome assembly GCF_001559865.1 of Abyssisolibacter fermentans. Lineage (NCBI taxonomy): Bacteria > Bacillati > Bacillota > Clostridia > Eubacteriales > Clostridiaceae > Abyssisolibacter > Abyssisolibacter fermentans. The sequence goes on along the minus strand of NZ_LOHE01000090.1, from coordinate 76,408 downwards.
AATTCTCCTTGTTTGACGGTTAAATTTAAATTTTTAATAGCATCAATCTTATTTTCACCTGTCCCATAGCTTTTACATAAATCAATTGTTTTCAAAATATCCATATTTATCCTCCTAATATTTTCAACTCAGATTACTCATAATCCAGAAATACAGTATATTATTCAAAGTTATATGAATAATCAGGGTTTAAGTTGAATCGATAATTTTTAATAGAAAGTTTTTAATTTACCTTAATCTTAATACTATTTTAAATTTAAAAGCTTACTAGACAGTGAAAACTTTTCTTACATTTTAGTAAGATTGATCAAATAATAGTTTTTAGGAATGTTATTGTAAATTTTGTACCAATACCTTTTATGCTTGATACTGTTATTGAACCGTTTTGTCCTTCTATTATAAGTTTTGATAAAGCAAGTCCTATACCTATGCTGTTAGTTTTTACACAGCTATTTGCTGTATAAAATCTTTCAAATACATGTGGTAAGTCTTTCTGAGAGATTCCTTCTCCGTTATCTTTTATTACAATTCTTGAAAACAAAGGGGTTTCACTTGTTTTTATTTCAATTTCTCCATACTTATCTGTATGTTCAATGCAGTTCTTTATTATGTTGATTAAAGCTTCACTTAGCCATTCACTATCACCATTAAAATATACTTTGTTGGCATTGCCAATAACGTTAATTGTTTGATGCTTTTCATTTGCCATTATTGATAAAGAATCAATTGCATGTTTAATTGGTATTAGTAATGGTGTATTTTTGTTTTTGAAGTTAATTACACCTGCTTCAAGCCTAGTCATTTTTAAAAGACTGATTATCAGCCATTCCATTCTAGCAAGCTGTGAGCTGCTTTTATTTAAAAATGCTTGTTGATTAGATTTATCCATATTTTCATTACTCATCAAAATATCATTAAACATTATTAATGAAGATAAAGGAGTTTTAAGTTGATGTGAAATATCTGAGATTATATTTTTTAAAAATAATTTATCCTGTTTTAGTCTGTCAAGGCTGAGTTTAAGTCTATTTGCCATTTGATTGAAGTTGTTATATAATACACCAAAATCGCCTTCTACTTCTACAGGGAGAATGCATGAAAAATCTCCATCTATTACTTTTTCAGCAGCTACAGACAGGCTTCTAGCTTTTTTATATATTTTTTTATATTCATAACTAGTTAAACAAAGTAATGGAATAAGCATGAATAGTACTATTAGAAGAGTTTTGATTTTAATGCCTGTATAAAATCTACCTAAAATAGGTTGAGTCAAAATTTCCATTTGCTCGTTATATCCGTACTCACTTAATATTTTTTTGCCAAATTCTATTTCACCTATAGTTGCTGTATTAGTGATCAATTTTGGGAGTTCATCTATTAGTTCAGGGTGATTTATCAATATCTTTCCAGTTAAAGCTGAATTTTGATTTATAATCCTTATATTAAAATTATCAAATATAATACTCATGTAAGAATACATAAAAAGTGAAAATATAATTTGAAATAATACTAATTTCCACGCAAATGATTTGAATTCAGAGTTTTTATATGCAATTTTCATTTTTTCATCTCCTTAAATCAAGTTCCCATCTGTAACCTATTCCTCTAACTGTTGCAATATATTTAGGTGTTTGAGGGTTATCTTCTATTTTTTCTCTAAGTCTTCTTATATAAACAGACAGAGTATTATCATCAACAAAATCAGATTCTACATCCCAGAGTTTTTCAAGTAATACCTTTCTACTTAGGACATGTTTTGCATTTTCCATAAGCATATGCAGTAATTTATACTCTTGTGCAGTAAGAAGTATTTCTTCATTATTCTTTTTTACCTTACCTTCTAAAATATTGATCGCAATATCACCAGAAACTAGTACCTGTTTCTTACTATCATTAGTTATGTTACGACGAAGAACAGCTTTTATTCTAGATATCAATTCTCTTATTCTAAAAGGTTTTGTAATATAGTCATCACCACCCATATCTAGCCCCATTACAACATTTACTTCTTCATCACAAGCTGTTAAGAATATTATTGATACATCAGATGAGTTTCTTATTTCTTGACACAATTCATAACCATTACCATCAGGAAGCATTACATCTAATAGAATTAAATCAAAATCATTACTAGCTAATACATTTCTAGCTTTTTCTATATTATTCATTACGGTAACATTGAAGCCTTCATTTTTTAAAGCAAATTCTATGCCATATGATAAATTAAAGTCATCTTCAACTAAAAGAATATTGTTCATAATATACCCCTTTCATTTTTTATAAATTTAACCCTGATTATTCATATAACTTTGAATAGTATGCTGTATAATTCTGAATTAGAAGATTTCAGTGAATTCGAAGGCATACCAAATTGGTATGTCGAGAATTTAATGGATATCTTATAATCAGAAGGATGTAGTAGAATATTTAATTTTCTATGAATAATCTGGGTTTAATAATATCATAAAATATATGCAATAGCATAATAAGTTTTGTTACTTGTGCAACTTTGATAACCATTATATAATGATTATAATATGTCAAAACTAATAAAGATATAGTATTACCGTAGAAAGTTTTGTTAGAAAGGAATGAAACAAATGAAGAAAATTACATCAAATAGTCCTAATGAAACTATAGATTTTGGATACAAATTGGGAAAACTTTTAACACAAGGGTGTGTAGTGTGTTTAATGGGAGATTTAGGTGCAGGTAAAACTACCCTAACACAGAGCATAGCTAAAGGTTTAGGAGTAAAAGACTATGTTACAAGTCCAACATTTACAATTTTAAATGAATATATGGGCAGGTACCCTTTATATCATTTTGATGTATACAGAATATCTGATATAGATGAAATGTATGATATAGGTTATGAAGATTATATTTATTCTGACGGTGTATCTATAATAGAATGGGCAAATCTAATAGAGGATATATTACCAAAGGAAAGAATAGAAATATACATAAGTAAGGATAAAGATGATAAAAGAATTATGAATATAGAGGCTTATGGAGAACAAAACAAGAAGATTATTGAAGAATTACATGTTTAATTAGGAGAGGATAATTATGAAAGTATTAGCAGTTGATACATCTAGTATAGTAGCATCTGTTGCAGTTTTAGATGATAATAAATTAATTGGAGAATATACTGTAAATCATAAGAGGACACATTCAGAAACATTACTTCCTATGATTAAAGAATTATTAAACGCTTGTGAGCTTAAAACAAAAGATATTGATATATTTGCAGCATCTATAGGACCAGGATCATTTACTGGATTAAGAATAGGTGTAGCAACTATAAAAGCTTTAGCTCATAGTGTAGATAAGCCTGTTGTAGGCATACCTACTATAGATGCATTAGCATATAACTTAAATTATTGCAGTAATTTAATAGTTCCTATTATGGATGCAAGGAGAGATAGAGTATATACAGGAATGTATAAATGGTCAGATAATAAATTTGAAGTCGTTAAAGCTCAAGATGTAATTGAAATAGAGACTTTATTAGATGAATTACAAGACAGGGAAGAAGCAATAATATTCAATGGAGATGGCTGTGATGTTTACAGAGAAATAATTACTAAAAAGCTTGACAGTAAAGCTGTTTTTGCACCTTCATGTGTAAATATGCCAAAAGCATCGTCAGTTGCTCAATTAGCTTTTAAGAAGGCTCAAAAAAATGAATTACAATCATATTACGATTTGGTGCCTGAATATTTGAGAAAATCACAGGCAGAAAGAGAGTATGAAAAAAAGAATAGGTGATGGGTATGGAAAATATTTTGGTAAGACAAATGAATATTAATGACATAGATTTAGTTTGTGATATTGAAGTCAAATCGTTTTCAACTCCTTGGTCAAAGAATGCTTTTGTTGATGAAATAGAAAGTAACAAGCTATCGGATTATTTAGTAGTAGAATACCAAGGCAAAGTAGTAGGTTATGGGGGTATGTGGCTTATATTAGATGAGGCACATATAACCAATATAGCAATTCATCCTAACTTTAGAGGTAAAGGCTTAGGAAATTATATTGTTGAAGGAATTATTAACAGATGTAGAGAAAAGAATATTTTGAAGATTACTTTAGAAGTTAGAGAGTCTAATCATACTGCTATAGCATTATATAAAAAATATGGATTTGAGGAATGTGGGAAGAGATTAGGTTATTATTCAGACACAAATGAAGATGCGATTATAATGTGGAAAAATTTTTAGTTTTTTTGAAGTAGATATAAAAATGATATAGTCTCATATTATATGTAGATCATTTTATCTGTAATTAAATATATACTAGGGGGGGTTTATTAAGTGGCAAAATCTAAGAAAAAAAAGTTATTTATTATTTTATCAATAATTATTGCAATATCAATAATTGTATTAGGAGTAATTAAAGCTAAGAACAATGAAGGAAATAGTAGTGCTGTATTTGTTAATACTGTTGATGTTATAACTGATAGTATTAATTCAGATATAACGTCTCAAGGCATTATAAGTGTAGTAGAAGAAAGAAATATAGTTTCAATATTGCCGTATACTATTGAAGAGATACTAGTAAAAGAAGGAGATAAAGTATCAAAAGGTGATATCCTAGCCAAGCTTGATACAAAAAATTTAAAATTAAATACAAAGACAGCAGAAATAAATTTAGAAATACAGAAGAATACATTAAAAAAACTATTAGAAGAAGTAGATACTTATAAATTAGAAAAAAATGTTGAAAATGCTAAAAACACATATGAAAATGCTTTAACGAAATATCAGAATTCAAAACAATTACATGAAGCAGGAGCAATAAGTGAGACTCAGTTGGATGCTGATTATACAGCTTATGTAAGTGCGTCATCAAGCTATGAAATTGCTAAAAAGGATTTAGAAGATGCTAAAAATCCAAATAATAATGTAGAAATCATAGCTCAAAAAAAGAAAATTGAAATTGAGGAATTAAATTTACAAGAACAAAAGAATGCGATAGAAAAATCAAATATTAAAAGTACTCTAGATGGTACTATTGTTACTAACAATGCTAAAATTGGAGTTTCAGCATCAACTGTATCACCATTGTTTATTATTGATAATATGGATGTTTTACAGATTAGTGCTAGTATAAGTGAGTTTGATGTTAATAATATTGGTATAGGACAAAAAGTTAAAATAACTGGAGATGCTTTTAAAAATTCTGAGTTTGAAGGTGTTGTTTCATATATTGCACCGTCTGCTAATGTTAGGCAAACAAGTACAGGTGTTGAAACTAATGTAAAGATAAAAATAGACATAATAAATCCAACTAATGAGTTAAAGCCAGGATTTTCAGCGGATATAACTATAAGAGTTGCTGAGAAAGGGAGTGCATTAGTAGTTCCTTATGAAACAATTTACCAAAGAAAAGATGGAAAAGATGTTGTATTTAAAGTAGAAGATGGTAAGCTGAAAGAAATAGAAGTTACTAAAGGCGTTAAGGGAGATATAAAAGTAGAGATTCTATCTGAAAATATCAAAGAAGGCGATAAAATAGTAAATAATCCTAGTGAAAAGTATAAGGATGGAATGGAAGTGCAAATTACAAATGTAGGTGAAACAAAATGATTAAAGTAAAAGGCTTATATAAAATTTATAAAACTGGAACTGTTGAAGTACAAGCATTAAAAGATGTAAATTTTGAAGTAAAAAAAGGAGAATTTGTATCTATAATGGGGACATCAGGTTCTGGTAAATCAACACTTATGAATATATTAGGATGCCTTGATAAAGCTACAAAAGGTGACTATATTTTGGATGGACAAAATATAGCAGGTTTACAAGAAAATAAATTAGCAGCTATTAGAAATAAAAAGATAGGATTTGTATTTCAATCATATAATTTACTTTCAAAAACTACCGCATTAAAAAATGTTGAGCTTCCGATGATGTATGCCGGTTCTTCAAGAAATAAGAGAAGAAAAAAGGCTATTGAACTATTGGATAAAGTAGGACTTAGTGATAGGGTACATCATAAACCAAATGAATTATCAGGAGGACAAAAGCAAAGAGTTGCAATAGCTAGAGCGCTTATTAATAATCCATCAATTATTTTAGCAGATGAGCCTACAGGGAATCTTGATACAAAATCAGGAGAAGAAATAATGCAAATTTTTCAAAGACTAAATGATGAAGGCGTTACTATAGTGCTTGTTACTCACGAACCGGAGATAGCAGAGCATACAAAAAGGATTGTTGTATTTAGAGATGGAAGATTAATTGAAGATAAAACAATAGAAAATCAAATAATTCTTTAACCTTGATTATTCATATAACTTTGAATAATATACTGTAAGTTTCTGAATTATGAGCAGAGAACCTAAATTTTAATTTAGTGTGAATCGCTTACTCAGACGAAACAAACAATGAGTCTGAGATACAGCTATAATCTATAATTGAATTCGAAGGCATACCGAGTTGGTACGTCGTGAATTCACTGGACATCTTCTAAACAGAAAGATGCGGTAGAGTATTTAATTTTCTATGAATAATCTGGGTTTAATACCAAGGAATTCGGGGGTGATATAATATGAGTATTTTAGAAAGTATTACTGTAGCGTTAACTAGCTTGTGGTCTAATAAAATGCGTTCTTTTCTTACAATGCTTGGTATAATCATAGGAATATCCTCTGTTATAACGATAGTTGCTTTAGGAGAAGGCAGTAAGAAACAAATAGGAAAAGAATTTGAAAAAATAGGTTCAAACAGCGTAAGTTTAAGATTAAACTGGAGTAACAATCCATTGTATAAAGATAGATATAACGATAAAGATATAGAAGCTATAAGAAAGTCCTATGGAGATGTTATAAAAGGTGTATCACCATTTCAATATATTAACGGCAAAGCTGTCAATGGAAGAGAAGATAATAATATATACGCTATAGGAGTAAGTGAGGATTATAATAAAATACAAGATATACAATTAATACATGGAAGATTTTTGCTAACATCTGATATTAAGTCCCAAAGGGATGCAATAGTTATAGATGAGGATGTTGCACTAAAGCTATTCAGACGATCAGATGTAGTAGGAGAAAAATTATTAGTGGATACGGGCTGGACAAAACATTCTTATGTTATAGTTGGTGTTTTTAAATATATAGAATCAACTTTTGATAAAATGAACATGGGAGAAAGAGTACCTTATTGCTATATTCCTTATTCGGTAATAACAAAGCTGGGTTATGGTTCTAATTTTAGTACATTGGCAATAAATTTCATTCAAGGCATAGATCAAAATAAATATAGCAATGAAATAGTTAAACTTGTTGAAAGAATTCATAGAAATGTTGGAAAAGATTTTTACATGGTTGAGAGTTCAGAGCAGGCTATGAATATGCTCAATAGTATTATGGGTACACTATCAGCAGTATTAGGAGCTATAGCTGCAATTTCACTACTTGTAGGAGGAATTGGAGTAATGAATATAATGCTGGTATCTGTAACTGAGAGAACGAGGGAAATAGGTATACGTAAAGCTATAGGTGCAAGGAGAAGAGATATACTTTCACAGTTTTTAGTAGAATCAATGATTATCTCAGGCATAGGAGGAATTATTGGTACTGTATTTGGGTATTTGGTTGCAGGGATAGTATTTATGAAGTTAGATATTCCACCTGCTGTATCAGTTACAACTGTCTTAATAGCGGTATCATTCTCAGCTGCTGTTGGAATTACTTTTGGCTTATATCCGGCTAATAAAGCTGCCAAATTAGATCCTATAGATGCACTTAGATACGAATAAGTATATAATATTTCGTTTTAGAGATAATAGCTACCGATAATCCAACAATAATCATCCAATTGTATAAAAATTACAATTTAATATTTTTTTATCATTGCCAAGACTATTTATTATAGTTTTGGCAATGTTTTTATAAAATAAAAGAAACAAGTTTTTTACGGAGCCACAGAAGATACATAGATTGAAAAAACTATATGATTGACTATATAGAAAAATCCAGGATTAGTGAAATAAAGAAAATAAACAAGTATTTTTATTGTAAAGCTTAATAGAATTACAACAAATAGCTTATAGATATTTTTTATATATCAAATAGCTATAAAATAAATAGATAGTATAAAATCAATATTAATGCAGCATATGCTGCTTATTGTTTTTATATTAAATCCATTTCCAGTAAGGTATATATTCATCTGTTAATATTATTTTGAACTCATAAGTATATTTATAGTAATATTTAAGATTTAGTAGTATATGTTGACAAAATGTGTATGTTGGGTTATTATTTAATTAGTAAATTAGTAATTTACTAATTTACTAATTTATAAAAATAATAGGAGGATAAATAATGAGAATACCAACTAATTTAAAACATAAACCCGTTATTGTATCAGAAAACTATGAAAATATTGATGGCAGATATGCTTATGACTCAGATGCTAAAGGTCTTTCATTAGGCTTAGCTCAGTGGAATGACAGGGGAAAGGTAGATATTTCAGCAAAAATATGGAGATATACAGGCGAAAAATGGTCAAGGCAATCTGAGGAAATGCCACTTCATCGAGTACTAGACCTTGCAATTCTTATTTGTAGAACTAAACTTCATTTTAAAGAGGCTTATAGATATGAAAAATCATATGATACAAAAAATCCCATTATAGAAAGAGTAGGATTACAGGGTGATGCTATGACAGTATCTGTATGTATTGATAATGATAGAATTAATGAAGATATTGAATTATTTAGCCGAGCTCTTAGTGATGACGATGAACTTATTTCCGAGCGTTTGAACACTTTATCAGGAATACTTAAGGAGATGGGTTATTAATAAATGGACAAATGCTTTTGTTTTTTATAATATTACATTGACTGTAAATATTAATAAATGGTATATTATAACTATTGAAGGGAGAGGTGATGTTAGTGAGTGAGAATAAGGATAACGACAAATTACAATTAGAAGATCAACAAGATATTCCCCAAGATTTTGTATTTGAAGAAGATGAAAAACTTAATCCTATTCAAATGATAGTTAATGTTTTTGTAAAACCAGATAAAGCATTCAGGAATTTAGCAACTTTTCCAAATGTACTTTTGCCAATTTTAATTATTGTAATTGGATTTCCTATTTTAGGCTTTTTAATTCAAGGAAAAGAACAGTACATTCAAAATATGATAAATCAGTATAACACTATGGGTGTTACACCACCTACTATGGATGCATTATCAACACAGTATTATACAAATATGTTAGTTACCGGTTTAGGTCCTTTGATCTTTTTACTGTTTAAAGGATTTATTGTTAGTGGTATTGGTTCATTTGTTGGGGGAGAAGTTGAGAAATTTAAGGAAACCTATTCAGTTTTAGCATATGCATATTTGCCAGTTTTTCTAGGACAAATATTAATTTCCATATTAGCACTAGCTGTTGGAAATCTAAATATTCATTTTAGTTTAGCTGTACTTATGCCTAACTCAATGGCAGGCACTTTTTGGTATACTATATTACAGCAATTTGATATATTTGTTATATGGTATCAAATATTAGCAATAATAGGTATATCTTATATGTACAAATTAGAAAAGAAACTTGCTGCTATTGCAGTATTACTTTCTTGGATTACATGGATATTAATTTATACAGGTGTTAATACCTTGCTTGTATCAGCTTATGGAGCATAGATATTGACCAAAAATATATACCAAACATGAATAGTATTTATATTTATTGAAAAAATAAATATATAATTCTATTTAGGAGGTAATATTATGGCAAGTAATGATCAATTAGAAAGAGTAGCACGTAGATGTAGTAAATATAATTTCCTTAGATCATCTGGTTTAACGTCTAGTACAGGAGTAGAAAATAATAAAATTACATGTAATAACTGTAGTCATTTTATTAATAACAAGTGTAACTTAGATTTAGTAGATGAAATAATGGTTAATATGGATGAGGGTAATGATTAGAAACAGCCTATCATCTCACAAGATGAGATTAGGGCATTTATGCCCTAATCTCTTTTTCTATGATCGCCTTTTTTTGTTAAAAAGTTAGTGCTTGAAGGTATAGGTTTATCTCTTAAAATGTTGATAAAAGCCTCATCTGTACCACTTACGGTGCTTAACATACCAACAGGCATAACATTTGTTTTAGATAAGTCATTTAGAATTGTCATAAACTCACTCCCAAAGAAAGGCTTGTGTTTATTTTTAACTAAATATTAAAATCTATTAGAGAAAGTTATTACAAATTTAGTGATATTTAGAGATGGAGCATCAATTTCTTTACATAAAATAATTAAAAGTATATAATAAAACACATAAAAATTTGAGCTAAAAGCTTTTAGGGGTGATAAATTTGATTACACTTGCAATAGAAACTTCATGTGATGAGACTTCGGTAGCAGTATTAGAAGATGGAAGAAAGGTATTATCTAATATAATTGCTTCACAGATAAATTTACATAAAAAATTTGGAGGAGTTGTACCAGAAGTAGCATCAAGAAAACACATAGAAAAAATAGATATAGTTATACAAGAGGCTTTAGATGAAGCAAATGTTAATTTTGAAGATATAGACATAATAGGTACAACATATGGACCAGGGCTAGTAGGTGCGTTATTAGTAGGACTATCAAGTGCAAAAGCATTGGCATATTCCTTAGAAAAACCTCTAGTAGGTGTAAATCATATAGAAGGACATATAAGTGCAAATTATATAGCGGATTTAGAACTAAAGCCGCCATTTTTGTGTTTAGTTGTATCAGGAGGACATACTCACCTTGCATATGTCGAAGATTATGGTCAGTATGAACTATTAGGGAAAACAAGGGATGATGCAGCAGGTGAAGCGTTTGACAAAGTAGCAAGAGCTATGGGCTTGGGCTATCCAGGAGGTCCTATAATAGATAAATTAGCAGCACTAGGAGATTACACGGCTATTGATTTTCCAAGAGCGTATTTGGAAGCAGGGAGTTTTGATTTCAGCTTTAGTGGATTAAAATCTGCAGTTTTAAACTATTTAAATACTAACAAACAGAAAGGTATTGAAATAAATATTGAAAATGTAGCAGCTAGTTTTCAAAAGGCTGTTGTAGATGTACTTGTGGATAAAACTATTAAAGCAGCAGAATTAAAAAAAGTATCTACTATAGCATTAGCGGGAGGAGTTGCTTCTAATGATGGTCTCAGAAAACAAATGGAAGAAAGATGTATAAAAGAAGGTTATAAGCTAATATATCCTTCAAAAATACTATGTACTGATAATGCAGCTATGATCGGATGCGCTGCGTATTACAATTACTTAAATGGTAAAATATCAGACTTAGATTTAAATGGAGTTCCGAATTTAAAATTAGGTGAGTAAGTTAACATAAATTGTTTATTAATAGAATTATGCTGAACACAAAAGTATGAAAAATAAACATTATATTAACAAAGTTATGCACAAGTTATTCACAAAACATTGAATAATTGTGCATAACTTTTGATTTTATTAGAAGAAACCTTTTTCCCCTGTGGATAAAAAAGTGAAAAAAAGTAGATGATCTTGTGGATGATAAGTGTATATTGTGGATATTTATTTTATAATCAAAATAAAATAACAAGGCGCAAGATTACACCTATCCCGATATATATGTGGCGCATACCGATTAAGTTTAATAGGAGGTGTGCATATCTCTCACCTTGTTGAAACGGTGTGTTGCAATTACTATGTAATTGCTTCCGTTGTTATAAGAACATATTATTTATTTGTAAACATAATATGTTCAATTTAGTCGTTCAATTCTACCCATTTTTCATATACAGCTTCTAGATTGTTTTTTGTTTTAACAAGTTCCTTGTTAAGATCAGAGCTTGTTTGTGGATTATTATAAACATCTGGCTTACAGAGAAGCTGTTCATATTCATTTATTTTATTTTCTAGTTCTAATATTTTGGCTTCAGTTTCTTTAACTTGCTTTTTAAGCATACGCTGTTCTTTTTGTAGCTGTTTTTGTTTTTTTCTTTCTAATTTCATTTTAGTTTTTGTGATTTGATCATTTTCTTCAGTTTCCACAGAATTAAGTTCGTTTTTCTTTTCAACATAATAATCATAGTTACCAAGATATTCTTGCATCATATTTTTGTCAAAGTACAGTATCTTATTTGCAACTTTGTTTAAAAAATACCTATCATGAGAAATAACAAGAACTGTTCCTTCATATTTTAGGAGAGAGTCTTCCAGTACTTCCTTTGAGTCTACATCCAAATGATTAGTCGGCTCATCCATTAATAAAAAGTTAGCTTTTGAAAGCATCAATTTAAGTAGAGCTAATCTGCTTCTTTCTCCTCCGCTCAATGTTGAAATTTCTTTAAAAATATCATCGCCAGTAAAAAGGAACTGAGCTAAGATACTTCTAATCTCATAATGGTTAAAATAAGTATGTTCATCCCATATTTCATCCATAATAGTTTTATCATAATTTAAATTTTCTTGCTCTTGATCAAAATATCCAATATTTACATTATGACCTAATTTAAAGTTTCCGCTATCAAAATCTAGTTTGCCCATTATTATTTTAAATAAGGTTGATTTTCCAATACCGTTAGGACCAATAATACCTACCTTTTCATTTTTATAAATATTAAAGCCTATATTATTAAAAAGCTTTTTATTATTAAAGCTTTTAGCTAAAGCTTCAACAAAAAGTACATTATTACCACTTTTAATACTAGGCGTAAAAGTTATATTTGCTTTTTTCCTTTCGGAAGGTGGCTTTTTTAATTCATCCATTTTCTTCAACATTTTTTCTCTACTTTGAGCTTGTCTAATAGCTCTTTTACCACCAAGAGAAAGATTTTTAATTATTTCTTTTTGGCGGTTTATTTCATCTTTTTGAAGTTCATATTTTTTCTTCATTAATTCGAGCTCTTTTTTTCTTTTATCTATATATGTGCTGTAATTGCCATTATATGATTTCAACTTGGAATCTTCTAGTTGTAAAATTCTGGTCACAACATTATCTAAGAAATATCTATCGTGAGATACTATTATTATAGAACCCTTATAATCTTTAAGAAATTTTTCTAACCAATCAATAGATTCTAAGTCTAAATGATTAGTAGGTTCATCTAGTAGCAGAATATCAGGCTTTTTAAGCAATAGTTTTGCAAGAAAAATCCTTGTCTTTTGTCCACCACTTAGCTCGTTTATTGGTTGTGAAAATTGTTCTTCATTAAAGCCTAAGCCTTTTAAAACACCTTTAATTTCACTTTCATAGCCATAACCGTTACAATCTGCAAATTCTTCAGTTAGGTTAGAATATTTATTCATAAGCTTTTTTAAAACCTTAGAATCAGGATTAACGCTCTCCTTACTTATTTCATGCTCTAAATTTCTCAGCGTTTTTTCCATATTAATGATAGGCTCGAATATTTCTAAAAGTTCCTGATAAATATTATTATTACTATTCATTTTAGAATGTTGCTCTAAATGACCTATTTTAGATGTTTTAGAAGTGTAAACTTGCCCAGAATCTTTGGAAATTTTACCCATTAATATATTAAAAAGTGTGGTTTTTCCAGCACCATTTATGCCAATTAAGCCAACTTTTTCGCTAGAGTTAATAGAGAAGCTAACATCATCAAGTATTTTGTCAGTTACATAGGTTTTGCTTATATTAGTACATGATAAAACAATCATGAGAATTTCCTCCTTGCCAGAAAACATTACATATTATCCCTTATTATTCATATAGCTCCCCATAATATGCGTATAGTTCTGAATTAAAAGAATTTAATGGATATCTTATAAACGGAAGGAACATATTGATGAATCTCCTATTCAGTTACTTTATAGGAGTAAGCGATTCACGCCAAATCAAGATTTGGGTTTAATGCTCATAATTTTCTATGAATAATCTGGGATTATTATATAAAATATTTAGTTCATATTTATTTATATCATATATTCTATGATAATTCTATAAATTATAACATAACAAGGGGAGGTTAGCATATTAAAAACATGGATTTCTGATTTTTTATATTTTTAGAGATAGTATGAATTCTCACGATTTTTCAATGATTTGGGTAAAATAAATTATGTGTCAATATATATTTCTTAATAAACAACATAATTATTTTGTTTTATATTAGTACTATCTGCAATTTTCAAAATTATCTTGTAGTAAATATTAATAATTTATATTATAATATACTTTATCCTATTTATTATGAAATGCTATAAAATGCTATAATATTAAGTAATCAATAACCTATACTTTGTCTGAGTAAGCGATTCACACCATATTAGAAATTTGGGCTGAGGATTAATTTATAAATATTGATATAATTTTGACAATGAATTTTAATTAATTTTGTATCTATTGTAGTATTTATGTAAAATGATAGCTTGCGTTATAAAGCGTATTTTCATAATAGGTAGAGATATAATAGTAAGTATATATTTTATTTTAATAAGAAGCTTTTAGGCGAATTTATTTGCTTAAAGTATTGACGATAATATAAAGATTGTTTTATAATTAACACAACAAGTTATTAATTGATTAAATTTTCTGATATTGAATGTATTTAGTATTTTATTTACTATTTAATATAAACTAATTATATGATATAGTTTTATATAAAGAAGATTATATTTTAATCATGATTATTTAGTGTATAATATGAATATAATAAACTGAAAAATATAAATTGTTGCATTTTAAAAATAGAGAGGGATATGTATGGCTAAAAATAATAAGGTTTCTATGGCAGTTGTAAGAAGATTGCCAAAATATTATAGGTATTTGTCAGAACTTAAAGAGAAAGAAATAATGAGGATATCTTCTAAAGAATTAAGTAAATTAACTGGGTTTACTGCTTCACAAATAAGACAAGATCTAAATAATTTCGGAGGATTTGGTCAACAAGGTTATGGATATAATGTAGAAGACTTGCAGGTTCAATTAGGGAAAATACTTGGCTTAGACAAGGTGTATGAAACTATTATTGTAGGTGCGGGGAATTTAGGTCAAGCAATTGCTAATTATAAAGGATTTGCACTTGCAGGGTTTAAAGTAACTGCATTATTTGATAAAAATCCTAAAATGGTAGGTTTGAATATAAGAGGTATTCAAATCCATGATATGGATGAACTAGAGGATTATATTGAAAATAATGAAGTTGAAATAGGGATTATCTGTACTCCAAAAGAAGGAAGTCAAGAAATCGCCGATATTCTAGTTAATAGTGGAATCAAAGCGATTTGGAATTTTGCCCCAGCAGATTTAAAAGTTCCTGAAGAAGTTGTTATAGAAAATGTTCATCTTAATGAAAGTTTATATACATTATCTTTTCTAATGAAAAGAAATAATGATTAATAATTCAAAGCCAGAGTAATCAAACTCTGGTCTATTTGTAATGCATAGGAAATTATAAAACTTAAGATAAGTATAATTTTCGTTTTGTGGAGTGTAAATCTATATTGAAAAATATTTACAATTAAAGATTTATTCTAATGGGAGGATAATATGAAGGTTTTGGCATTAGTAGGTAAAAGCGGTACCGGTAAAAGTTATAAATCTATGCTAATTGCAAAAAAATATAATATACAATACATTATAGACGATGGTTTATTGATAAAAGGTAATAAAATTTTAACTGGAAAATCAGCCAAAAGTGAGAAAACTACAATAAGCGCAGTTAAAAGAGCATTGTTTTTAGAGGATAATCATAAATATAACGTAATTAATGCTTTAAGAAAAGAAAACCCGCAGAAATTGCTTATTTTAGGTACATCAACAAAAATGATTAATAGGATAATAGAAGCTTTAGAATTAGATAAAATTGATAAATATATTAAAATAGAAGACATATCTACTAGAGATGAAATTGATATAGCAAATAATTGTAGATTTCAGGAAGGTAAGCATGTTATACCTGTTCCTACATTTGAAATAAAAAAGGATTTTTCAGGATATTTTATAGATAAACTTAAAATATTTAAGAAAAAGGGTAGTACAAAAGAGCAATTTATTGAAAAATCTGTAGTGAGACCTACTTATAGTTATCTTGGAAAATATACAATATCTCAAAATGTATTAAAAAACCTAGTAAAATATTCATGTGAAAAAACAGAAGATATAGATAAATGCAGTAATATATATATAGAAAGTAAAGCGCAAGGAATTATTATTAATTTAGATGTAATTATGCAATATGGCAAAAATATTTGTTTTCTGATGGGAATACTTCAAAAGAGAATAATAAAGGAAATTGAACATATGACTTCATTAAATATATTGTCTGTAAATGTTTGCGTAAAAAAGTTAAGATTTAAATAATAATAAACAAATTTTAATAATTCTGTTATTTGCAAGAAAACGTTATCATAGTTTCAAATAGGATATTTTTATTTTTGTAATTTTTAAAACCTTACACCTATAAATATAAGAAAAAAATTTTTAATTTAAGGTTAAAGTAAGTTTTCGTACAAAGTATAGGTGTTTTACTTCAATAAAGTTAGTTCACTTTTTGTTTATAAAAATTGATTGAAGGTAGCTATAAATTTTTTACACGACTCAAGTGTAAATCAACCTTGCAGATTCAAGTTATTTTGTAGATTTATTATGAATTTGATTAATAAATATATTTACAAAAAAATTTGCCTGTGTTATTATTACAGTGTGAAGAGGGGAGTCCTAATTTTTAGGAAAATAATTTTAAGTTTCCAGGAAGTTAAAAAATTAACAATTTATAAGGAGGTCTTTACATGTCCAAAGCTTATATTAAAGAAGTATTTGAGAGAGTACAAAAAAGAAATCCACATGAACCAGAGTTTTTACAAGCAGTTGAAGAGGTTTTAAATTCTTTAGGGCCTGTTATTGAAAAACATCCAGAGTATGTAGAAGCTAATTTATTAGACAGATTCTGTGAGCCAGAGAGACAAATTATGTTTAAAGTTCCATGGTATGATGACAATGGTAAACTTCATGTAAACAGAGGATTTAGAGTACAGTTTAATGGAGCAATAGGACCTTATAAGGGAGGACTAAGATTCCATCCATCAGTTTATATTGGAATCATTAAATTCTTAGGATTTGAACAAATATTGAAAAATGCATTAACTGGACTTCCAATAGGTGGAGGTAAAGGTGGATCAGATTTTGACCCAAGAGGAAGATCTGATGCTGAGATACTTAGATTCTGCCAAAGCTTTATGACAGAGCTTTACAGACATATTGGACCTGATGTAGACGTACCAGCAGGAGATATGGGAGTTGGACCAAGAGAGATAGGATACTTATATGGACAATATAGAAGAATAAGAGGAGCATTTGAAAACGGAGTACTTACTGGTAAAGCATTATCTTATGGTGGTAGTTTAATAAGACCAGAAGCAACTGGTTTTGGTGCAACATATTTCTGCCAAGAAATACTTAAGCATGAAGGTGAAACTTTTGAAGGTAAAACTGTTGCCGTATCTGGTTTTGGTAACGTTGCTTGGGGTGCTGTACAAAAAATTACTGAATTAGGTGGAAAAGTTGTAACACTTTCTGGTCCAGACGGATACATTTATGATCCAAATGGAATTTCAGGTGAAAAAATAGATTACATGCTTGAATTAAGAGCTTCAGGTAGAGATAAAATCCAAGACTATGCTGATAAATACGGCGTAGAATTCTTCCAAGGAGAAAGACCTTGGGGAGTTAAAGTTGATATAATTATGCCATGTGCTACTCAAAATGAGATTAGATTAGAAGATGCTAAGAAAATAGTAGCTAATGGTGTTAAATATGTTACAGAGGTTTCAAATATGCCTACAACAAATGAAGCATTGAAATATTTACAAGATAATAATGTTATAGTAGGACCTGCTAAGGCTGCAAATGCAGGTGGAGTTGCTACATCAGCTTTAGAAATGAGTCAAAATAGCATGAGATATTCTTGGACAGCTGAAGAAGTAGATGCAAAATTACATCAGATTATGATAGATATCCATAATAATGCTATGAAAGCAGCAGAGAATTATGGATTTGGATACAACTTAGT
Source organism: Abyssisolibacter fermentans (assembly GCF_001559865.1). Taxonomy (NCBI): domain Bacteria; kingdom Bacillati; phylum Bacillota; class Clostridia; order Eubacteriales; family Clostridiaceae; genus Abyssisolibacter; species Abyssisolibacter fermentans. The sequence continues at coordinate 58,378 of NZ_LOHE01000090.1, read as the reverse complement.
TGCAGGTGCCAATATAGCAGGTTTTGCAAAAGTTGCAGATGCAATGTATAAACAAGGTTGCTATTAAAATAAATAATGAATAAACAAAAAAACCGTCTATAATGACGGTTTTTTTTATACCAAGGAATCATAAAATATATTGAATTCTGAATAAATATAGGTTGCTTTATTGCTTCTACTATGAAAATATATTTAGGTGTTTAAAATAAAATTACATTTTAAATTATTTATAATGAAGATTTTGTTCTAATTTAAATATTTTGGGTATAATCATAATATAAATATTGATAGTGAGGTGATAAATTGGAAAATTTAGATATAGCAGAAAAAAATAATGGACTTATAATAAAAAACATTAAAAATTTCGAAGCAAAGCATATATTTGACTGTGGACAATGTTTTAGGTGGAATGAACAAGAAGATGGTAGTTATACTGGTGTAGCATATAATAAAGTTATCAACGTCAAGTCTGCTGATAATGTTTTATATATAGATAATTGTAATTTAAAAGACTTCAACGATATTTGGTATAAATATTTCGATTTGAATAGAGATTATGACCATATTAAAATGAAATTAAGAAATGATAAAATACTTGAAAAAGCAATAAAGTTTGGTTATGGTGTGAGAATTTTAAATCAAGATCCTTGGGAAACTTTAATATCATTTATTATTTCAGCTAATAATGGAATTCCAAGAATAAAGAAATGTATAGAAGCATTAAGTGAAAGTTATGGCAAAAAAATTGGTGAATATAAAGGTCAAACATATTATAGTTTTCCTGAACCTGAAATTTTAAAAGAAATGAGAATAGAAGAATTATTGAAAAGTGGAGTAGGATTTAGAGCTAAGTACATTTTTAATGCTGCTGTTATTGTAGGTGAGAAACAAATGAATATATATCGAATGAAGAATTTATCTACAGAGGATGCTAGAAAAGAATTGATGTTATTTGCTGGTGTTGGACCTAAGGTATCTGATTGTATTATGTTATTTTCTATGGAAAAGCATGATGCATTCCCAATAGATGTTTGGGTTAAAAGAGTTATGGAATATTTTTATTTGCCTGAAGGTAGTAAATTAAAAGATATACAGGAATTTGCTCAAGATAAATTTGGAGCATATGCAGGGTTTGCTCAACAGTATTTATTTTATTATGCAAGAGAATTAAAACTAGGAAAAAATAACTAAATTATGATTTGATATTAATAGATTACACATTCAAGAAGGAGCTTCATATAATAATTTAATTTTTCATGAAATAATCTGGGTTTTATATGTTATAATTATGTAAATACAGTGATTAGGAGAGAGTAGAATGGACAAAAAAATTAAAATACCCTACATTAATCTGGTACCAGTTGCGATTATTATCCTTTTGTTATTTAAGATTATTAATAATGATAGTGTAGCACCTATGTTTTTTAAAATATTAAATCCGTTTTTAGGAGGGTTCATAATAGCATACATATTAAATCCTCTTATAAGAATTGTAGAAAAAAAATTAAAATGTAATAGGGTTCTTAGCATAACAATTGCATATTTAATAGTTTTAGGAATAGTAATATTTATTATAGCTATTGCAGCACCGGAAATTGTAAATAACTTTGTAGATTTAGGTAAAAGTTTTCCGGATTTCATGAGAAGCACTAAAAAATTCTTGCAATCAGATATATATAAAATAGAGTTTCTGAGAAAGTATAATATAGTAGCATACATCGAAAATTTTGCTGATAGCAGTATTCAAAAGATTATGGATTATGTAGGTCCAGGTTTAGGCAGTGTAGCATTGAAGGCTGTTGGTTTTACGCATTCACTATTTAACATAATGGTTAATTTCATAATAGCTATATTTATGTTATATAACAAAGAAGGATTTGTTATAGGTAGTAAAAAAATATTATTTGCCTTTATTGATAATAAAAGTGCATATAAAATATTGGATGTTTTAAGAGAGATGGACGATATTTTTTCCAAATTTTTAATAGGAAAGCTTTTGGATTCAGCAATAATTGGAATTATATGCTTTATATTATTGTTGATAACAGGAAACCCCTATGCACTTGTTTTAAGTACAATTGTTGGAATTACTAATATGATTCCATATTTTGGACCATTTATAGGCGCGGTACCAGCAATTTTAATAACTTTATTTGTAAGTCCTATCAAAGCGTTTTGGACTGCTATAATTATATTAGCGCTTCAACAGTTTGATGGCTGGATATTAGGACCAAAGATTTTAGGAGATAAAGTAGGAATAAAGCCATTTTGGATAATATCAGGAATTACAATAGGAGGAGCTTTATTTGGATTAATGGGTATGTTTTTGGGGGCACCTTTAATAGCTATAATTAAAACATTAATTGAAAGAATTATTGATAAAAGATTAAAAAATAAAGGTATGATTGATATGTAATTGATTAGATTTGGTGCTTAATTGTCATAAACTAAAGGAATATGGAGTAAATAAATAAAAAACAGATAAAAATGAATATAATTTAGTATAATCGACAATTATACTAAATATTGGTTCAATACGGCATTTGATTGATAATGGTGTATTATGTAACATTATATTTGTAAGTGTTAGCACTCGGTATTGCTGAGTGCTAATAATTAAATTAGATAATTTATTAAAATCAAATAAATTTTTATTAAGGAGGAAGAAATATGAATATTAGACCATTAGGAGACAGAGTAGTAATTAAAAAGGTTGAAGCTGAAGAAAAAACAAAGAGTGGTATTGTACTTCCAACTTCCGCTAAAGAGCAACCCCAAGTTGCTGAAGTACTAGCTGTTGGACCTTCTATAACTGAAGATGATAAGAAAAAAAATGAATTAAAAATTGGAGATAAAGTAATATTCTCTAAATATTCAGGAACAGAAATAAAAATTGACGGACAAGAATATACAATTTTAAAACTTAATGATATATTAGCAGTTGTTGAATAATTAATGAGTTTAAAAGGAGTGATTATAAATGGCTAAGCAAATAAAATTTGGTGAAGAAGCACGTCGTGCAATGGAGCAAGGTGTAAACAAACTTGCAAATACAGTTAAAGTTACATTAGGACCTAAAGGAAGAAATGTTGTTTTAGATAAAAAATTTGGTTCACCACTAATTACAAATGATGGTGTTACTATTGCAAGAGAAATAGAATTTAAAGATGCATACGAAAACATGGGAGCTCAATTAGTTAAAGAAGTTGCTACTAAAACTAATGATGTAGCAGGAGACGGAACTACTACAGCTACTCTTTTAGCTCAAGCTATTATCAGAGAAGGATTAAAAAACGTTGCTGCAGGTGCAAATCCTATGATTATCAGAAAAGGTATACATAAAGCTGTTGAAACTGCAGTTAAAGAAATAAAATCATATTCAAAAGAAATCTCTAGTAAAGAAGCTATTGCACAAGTTGCTTCTATATCAGCTAGTGACGAAGAAATAGGTAATTTAATAGCAGAAGCTATGGAGAAAGTAGGTAACGAGGGAGTTATCACTGTAGAAGAATCAAAAACAATGGGAACTACATTAAATGTAGTTGAAGGTATGCAATTTGATAGAGGATATTTATCACCATATATGGTAACTGATGCTGAGAAAATGGAAGCAGTATTACAGAATCCTTATATCTTAATTACTGATAAGAAAATAGCAAACATTCAAGAAATATTACCAATATTAGAGCAAATTGTTCAACAAGGTAAAGCTTTATTATTAATAGCTGAAGATGTTGAAGGAGAAGCTTTAGCTACATTAGTAGTTAATAAATTAAGAGGAACATTTAATTGTGTTGCTGTAAAAGCTCCTGGATTTGGTGATAGAAGAAAAGAAATGTTAAGAGATATAGCTATACTAACAGGTGGTCAAGTAATATCTGAAGAATTAGGTTATGACATAAAAGAAATATCACTAGATATGCTAGGTACTGCAAATACAGTAAAAATTGACAAAGAAAATACAGTAATAGTTGATGGTAATGGAGAGCAAGAAGCTATCAACGATAGAGTTAAACAAATAAAAGCTCAAATAGAAGAAAGTACTTCTGAATTTGACACAGAAAAATTACAAGAAAGACTTGCTAAATTAGCTGGTGGAGTTGCTGTTATTGAAGTTGGAGCAGCTACTGAAACTGAAATGAAAGAAAGAAAGTTAAGAATAGAAGATGCATTAGCAGCTACTAGAGCAGCTGTAGAAGAAGGTATCGTAGCAGGTGGTGGTACAGCATTAGTTAATGCAATACCAGCAATTGAAGAGTTATTAAACACAGAAGAGGGAGATGCTAAAACTGGTGTTAGCATTATAGCTAGAGCATTAGAAGAACCAGTAAGACAAATCGCTGAAAATGCAGGATTAGAAGGTTCAGTTATAGTAGAAAAAGTTAGAACTCAAGAAGTAGGCGTTGGATTTGATGCATTGAATGAAAAATATGTTAACATGATAGAAACAGGTATTGTTGATCCTACAAAAGTTACAAGATCTGCATTACAAAATGCAGCTTCTGTAGCAGCTATGATATTAACAACAGAAAGCGTTGTTGCAGATGAAGAAGAAGAAAATGCAGGAGGTATGCCAGGTGGAATGCCAGGAGGTATGCCAGGCGGAATGCCAATGATGTAGAAAATATGATTTATAAACCAACGAAGAGATATTCTTCGTTGGTTTTATTATAATAGAGTAATTTTATGACTATAGTAATTTTAGCTAGTTACTAAATTCTCAGGTATGGAAGTTGAGACAAGCTATCATCATGCTACAGTAATTATATCGTTATGCTGGTCTATATTGTTTGTAGCAGTAAATTTTCTATATACTTAGATATATTACTTTAAAAAATGATTGTACATTAATAATTTGTACAATCATTTTTTTTACATAGTAATTTATGCAATATAAATATTGAAAATGGATATAATTTTTTTAAAAGGAAAAAGTTACGTTGAAATTCAACTTGAAAATAAGGCTTTTGTTTTATGTATCAATACAAAATGACATTAGTATATGATATAATACAACCAATAAATTAGTTATGGAGTGATTCAATTGGATGCAAAACAAAAACTAATAAATCTAAAACAGTGTTTAAGACAACTTAAAAGTGTTGCTATTGCATTTTCGGGAGGAGTAGATAGTACGTTTTTGGCTAAAGTATGTAAAGATGTATTAAATGAAAATGCTATATGTATTACTATAAATACTGCGTTTCAACCCAAAAGTGAGATTGATGAGGCAAGAAAGCTAGCAAAAAATATAGGTACTAAGCACATTATTATTGATTTGAGTATAAATGACTTAAAAAGTGTAAAGGCTAATCCGATTGATAGATGTTATAAATGTAAAAAAATAATTTTTTCTAAAATAAAAGAAGAAGCTTTAAAACACGGTATTTCTACAATAGTTGATGGTTCGAATATGGATGATACAAAAGATTACCGACCGGGAATGAAAGCATTAAAGGAACTAAACGTGATAAGTCCATTATTAGAAGCAGGACTAACTAAACAAGATATCAGAGTATTATCAAAACAACTAGGGCTAGAAACGTGGAAGAAATCTTCAATGTCATGTTTAGCTGCTAGGGTACCTTATAACGAAGAAATAACTGAAAAGAAGCTAAGTATGATTGAAGAAGCTGAAGAATATTTAAAATATTTAGGGTTTAATCAATTTAGAGTAAGACATCATAATACTATAGCACGAATAGAGGTTTTACCTGAAGATATGAATAGGCTATTAGACAAAGAATTGAAAAATAAGATTTCAGTTGCTCTTAAAGATATAGGTTTTAAATATATATGTTTAGATTTAGAGGGCTATAAAACTGGTAGTTTGAATAGGGAAATAGGTAATTGAAAAATGCAAATTTGAAAATGTGGATAATTTTTAATGTTTTAGCTCATAAGTTTTTGGCGAGGGGAACCCTCTCTGCACGTGATTATATAGTTTTTTCAATATGTGTATAATCTTTGACGGCTGGGCAAGAACCCGTTTCTTGAAATAAATAAGAAACTCACTACTCACTACGTTCCTAGGAGTAAGTGATTTACTCAAAATTATAGATTTTGGTTCTCTACTTAGAAGCGATGAAGAAACGAACTCTTGAAGTCACGCTTTCAAAGAAACATTAGAGAGTTCCCTAGTGACTATATTGGTAGGCAAACTAAGTTATTTCAATAAATTTAATGTAGTATTTATGAATAGTGAAGCATTTTGCAATAAATTGAAGGGGACGGGAGAAAAATATGAATGAAGATAGTATCAGGCAGCTATTAAAACATGTTAAAGAAGGAAATGTCAATGTTGATGAAGCACTAAATGTTTTAAAGGATTTACCATTTGAAGATATTGGGTATGCAAAGATAGATCATCACAGACAGATAAGAAATGGTTATCCTGAAGTAATTTATTGTGAAGGTAAAACGCCAGAGCAAGTAAGAGGAATCGTAGAAAGAATGTTAAAAAAAGATACTTGTATATTGGCAACAAGAGCTGATAAAGATAAATATGATGCTATAAAAGATTTATGTGAAAATATTAAATATTACAATGAGGCTAGAATAATAGTAGTTAATCAGAAAGATATTAAAAAATCAGAACATAAGATATTGGTTGTAACAGGTGGAACATCTGACATACCTGTTGCAGAAGAAGCCGCAATAACTGCTGAAACTTTTGGTAATACAGTAGAACGGTTATATGATGTTGGGGTTGCTGGTATACACAGACTATTATCCAATGTAGAAAAATTGCATGAAGCAAGAGTTATTATAGCAGTGGCTGGTATGGAGGGTGCTTTAGCAAGTGTTGTTGGTGGATTAGTTGACAAACCTGTAATAGCAGTGCCTACTAGTATAGGATATGGAGCAAGCTTAAATGGAATAGCTGCATTACTTGCAATGTTGAATAGCTGTGCTAGTGGTATAGGTGTTGTAAATATTGATAATGGATTTGGAGCAGGCTATTTAGCCAGTACAATAAATAGATTATAAAATATACGGGGGTATGCAAAGTGGAAGAAAAGATTTTATATTTTGACTGTCTGTCAGGTATAAGTGGAGATATGTCTATTGGTGCTTTACTAGATTTAGGAATAGATAAAGATAGTTTTATTAAGGAATTAAACAAAATAGATATAGATGGTTTCAGTATAGACATTAAAACTAATCAAAAGAATGGTATAACAGGTACTGATTTTTATGTAAATATTGAACATCCTACACATAATCATGAACATCCACATGAACACAGCCATGAACATAATCATGAGCACCAACATACTCATCACCATGACCATAGAAATTTATATGATATAGAAAATATAATAGATAATAGTGAGCTTAATGATAATGTAAAAGTATTAAGTAAGAAAATATTTAAATATGTAGCAAACGCTGAAGCAAAAGTACATAACAAACCTATTGATCAGGTTCATTTTCATGAGGTAGGGGCTATAGATTCTATAGTTGATATTATAGGTGCTGCTATATGTTTAGACATGTTAAATGTAGATAAAGTTTATTCTTCTCCTATTCATCTAGGTACTGGATTTGTTAAATGTGCTCATGGAATTATTCCAGTTCCTGCGCCAGCTACAATAGAAATATTAAAAGATACTCCTGTATATTCGAAAGGCATAAGAAGTGAACTTGTAACACCTACTGGTGCAGCTATTGTTAAAGCTATAAGTAGTGAGTTTGTTCATATGCCTGAGATGATAATAGAAAAAATAGGGTATGGATTAGGAAAGAAGGATTTAGAAGTAACAAATGTATTAAGAGTTATTTTAGGTAAAAAAAAACACCTCAAAAGCTTATAATGCTTGAAACTAATATTGATGATATGAATCCAGAGGTATATTCTTATTTAATGCCTTTTCTTTTTGAAGAAGGTGCATTGGACGTATTTTTAACAAATATTATTATGAAGAAAAATAGACCAGCAACAAAACTGAGTGTTTTGTGTCATGATAAAGATGTTGAAACTTTAATGGACATAATATTTGAACAAACTACGACTATAGGTATAAGAAAATATGAAGTAGATAGAATTAGTTTGAATAGAGAAATTATAAAAGTAAAAACTAAGTATGGAACAATAAGAATAAAAAAAGCTTATAAGGATAATAAATTATTGAAATGTTTTCCTGAATATGAAGATTGTAAGACTTTAGCACAACAACAGGGTGTTTCGATAATTAATATTTATAATGAAGCATTAAAAGAATTTTATAGCAATTGATATAAACCTAGTTAAACGTGTATATCAACACATTTATTAATTATTAACGCCCACTTTTAAGAGTGGGTGAATCAATTTTATAGTTTTAGCAAAACGTTTGCCTTTATTTTTTGAAAAGTTTGAAAATTATTAAACATTAGAAACTCCTTGACAATAAAAATAAGTTTTGTTAATCTATTAAAAACTAACACGGAAATAATATTATAATTAAATAAATGAGGAGGTTTTTAATGTGGAGAAATTTTTAAGTGAGGGTTTAACATTTGATGATGTTTTATTAGTACCTGCCAAGTCTGAAATACTTCCAAAAGATGTAAAATTATCAACTAAATTAACAAAGAATATTAGATTAAATGTACCAATGATGAGTGCAAGTATGGATACAGTTACCGAGGCAAAGATGGCTATAGCAATGGCTAGAGAAGGTGGAGTAGGTATAATACACAAAAACATGCCTATAGAACAACAAGCACTAGAAGTAGATAAAGTAAAAAGATCAGAACATGGGGTTATAGTAGATCCATTTTATTTACATCCTGAAAATTCTATAGCGGATGCATTAGAATTAATGGAAAGATATCATATCTCAGGAGTTCCTATCACAGATAATTCAAAAAAATTAGTAGGTATCATAACAAATCGTGATTTAAGATTTGAAACTGATATGTCAAAAAAAATATCAGATGCTATGACAAGTGAAAATCTTGTAACTGCCAAGCAAAACATTTCTATGGAAAAAGCTCAAGATATACTTAGAAGACATAAAATCGAAAAACTTCCTTTAGTTGATGATAAGGGATATTTGGTTGGTTTAATAACTATAAAAGATATTGAAAAATCAATAAAATATCCTCATGCTGCAAAGGATAAAGGAGGAAGACTATTAGCTGGTGCAGCTGTTGGTGTAACAAATGACGTAATGGATAGATTAGATGCATTAGTAAAGGCTAATGTAGATGTAGTAGTTATAGATACAGCACATGGACATTCAATGGGTGTTATAAAGGTAATAAAACAAATAAGAGCAAGATATCCAGAGCTTGAGTTAATAGCAGGTAATGTTGCTACTGCAGAAGCTACTGAGGAGTTAATAAATGCAGGTGTAAGTGCTGTAAAAGTTGGAATCGGACCAGGATCTATTTGTACAACAAGAGTTGTTGCAGGAGTAGGTGTACCACAATTAACAGCAGTTTATAATTGTTATCAGGTTGCAAAAAAATATGATATACCAGTAATTGCTGATGGTGGTATTAAATACTCAGGAGATATAGTTAAAGCTATTGCGGCTGGAGCTAATGTAGTTATGTTAGGTTCACTTCTTGCTGGTACAGAAGAAAGTCCTGGAGAAACAGAATTATATCAAGGAAGAAGATTTAAGGTTTATAGAGGTATGGGCTCTATGGCAGCTATGGATAAAGGAAGTAAGGATAGATATTTCCAACAAGATAGCAAAAAACTTGTACCAGAAGGAGTAGAAGGTAGAGTATCATATAAAGGACCTCTAAGTGATACTATATTCCAACTTGTTGGTGGATTAAGAGCAGGTATGGGATATTGTGGAGCAGCAACAATAAAAGATCTAATAAAGAAAGGACAATTTATTAAGATAACTGGTGCTGGATTAATAGAGAGTCATCCACATGATATTAGTATTACTAAGGAAGCACCAAATTACAGTATTAAATAACGGAGGGAAAAAGATGCAAAATAGCGTGGTTTTGATATTAGATTTTGGTGGACAATACAGTCAGCTGATTGCAAGAAGAGTAAGAGAAGCAAATGTGTATTGTGAGATACTTCCTTATAACTATTCTCTAGATAAAATAAAAGCTAAGAATCCAAAGGGAATAATTTTATCCGGAGGACCATCAAGTGTTTTTGAAGAAAATGCACCAAAATGTAACGATGAGTTGTTTAAAATGGGCATACCTGTATTAGGTATATGCTATGGTGGACAACTAATGGCACAAGTATTTGGTGGAACAGTAAGTAGAGCGGATACTAGAGAGTATGGTAGAACAGAGCTTAATATACTTCATAATGATGGTATATTTAAATCTATAGATGATGATATAAAATGTTTGATGAGTCATACTAATTTTATAGGAGAGGCTCCTGAAAATTTTGTGGTTACTGCTAAAACATCTTCATGTCCAGTAGCAGCAATGAAGAGCATAGATGGAAAGCTTGTAGCAGTTCAATTCCATCCAGAAGTAGAGCATACTGAAAGAGGAAGAGACATATTAGCAAACTTTTTATACAACGTATGTGAAATAACACCAGATTGGGATATGGGTGATTTTGCAAAAGAAACGATAGCAAATATAAAAGAAGAGATAGGAGATAAGAGAGCTATATGTGCACTTTCAGGTGGAGTAGATTCAGCTGTAGCAGCAGTAATGGTACACAAAGCAATTGGTTCTAACTTAATTTGTATATTTGTTGATCATGGTCTACTTAGAAAAAATGAGGGTGACCAAGTAGAAGAAGTTTTCAGAGATAAATTTAATCTAAACCTTATAAGAGTAAATGCTCAAGAAAGGTTTTTAACAAAACTTAAAGGAGTAGTTGATCCTGAAAAGAAAAGAAAAATTATTGGTGAAGAATTTATAAGAGTTTTTGAAGAAGAAAAAGCTAAACTAAAAAGCCAATATGATAACATTGATTTTCTAGTACAAGGAACAATTTATCCAGACGTAATAGAGAGCGGAACAGACAAAGCAGATGTTATAAAAAGCCATCATAATGTAGGTGGACTTCCAGAGGATGTTGATTTTAAACTTGTTGAACCTCTAAGATCGCTATTTAAGGATGAGGTTAGAAGTGTAGGTAATAAACTAAACATACCAGATGAAATAGTTCAGAGACAACCATTCCCAGGTCCAGGTTTAGCTATAAGAGTATTGGGAGAAATAACACCTGAAAAACTTAAAATAGTTAGAGAAGCTGATTGGATATTTAGAGAGGAAATAAGAAAAGCTGGCTTAAACAGAAGCATATGGCAGTACTTTGCAGCACTTCCTAATATCAAAACAGTTGGTGTTATGGGAGATGAAAGAACACATACTCATACAATTGCACTTAGAGCAGTAACATCATCTGATGGAATGACAAGTGAGTGGGCAAGAATACCTTTTGAAGTTCTTGATAAAATATCACGAGAAATTGTCAATAATGTAGAAAATGTAAACAGAGTTGTTTATGATATAACAAGTAAACCACCAGCGACTATTGAGTGGGAATAATAAATAAAACCTCTGTAATCCTTTTAATATTAAGGGTTGCAGAGGTTTTTTGGTTTGTAGTGATATTAGTTTGATATTAAATATCATATAAGAGTAAAAGAATCTATTAACTTCTATCCAGATTTTCTGGCCAAATCATTCTCCACTTATAATACTCTTTTTGAGATACCTTGCCGCTTTCAAGTGATTTTTTCATGTCATACCATTCTTCTAACAGATGATCAAGTCCAATCAAATGCAACTTAATTCTCTTCTCAGATTCACCATTTTCTTTTATTATTTCATTAAAGGATAAACAGGGGAAGTTATTTTCCCCTACTTATCTTAAAACCACACATAACCAGCTCAGTGCGATTTTCAATCATGCAGTAAGATTTTATGAATTGAAGTCTAATCCTGCTAGAAGAGCGGGAAATATAGTGTTAAACAAATTGGTTAAATATGGGTAATTCCACGCCCTTTTTAGTGATAGGAGGTGATTGCAACAATTGGTAATTCTTTGCTACCAAGATAATAGGAAATTATTTATGAACAAGTATGCAAAGGAATTAGAAGGCTTCTTGATATGTCTTATGAATATTAAAAGAGAATAGTAAATGATGATTACGCAGGAGGTTTATATGGACCAGCTCATGAAATATACCATTCAATTGGCAATGTTGTCCACCCTGCTTGATGAGAAGCATATTACTGAGCGAGAATATGCGAAGATAAAAGCAGAGTTGGATAGGAATTATAATAGATATAAAGTCTAGTGTAGAAGTTAAAAGATTAAGATCACAAAAGATTAAAATCAACAAAAGAGTAAAATCACAAAGAGTTAACAACACAAAGAGTAAAATCACATTTGACAAAAACAAGATTTAATGATACCATTACAGAAATTAATAATAAAGGCGAAGAAGAGAAGTAGTAAATATAGTTGTATTGTTCAGAGAGAAGATGGTTGGTGCGAATCTTCACAATAGGTATATTGAAGCAGTCTCGGAGCTTTGAACCGAAATGATTAGTAGGCTTCAACGGAGATCCACCGTTATCATAGGATATAGTATCGGTAATATGAATTGCCTGTACTTGATGAGAGCAGAGTTTATCTCTGAATTTAGGTGGTACCACGGATAAAGAATTCGCCCTAAGCAATTAAAGCTTAGGGCTTTTTTAATACAAATTTTGAGAAAGGAAGAAGACTATGAAAGCAAATGAATTAAGAAAACTCTATGTATCATATTACAAAGAAAGGAGACATGAAGTAGCTGACGCCGCATCTTTAGTTCCTGAAAATGATGCTAGTGTATTATATACGACTGCTGGCATGCAACCTCTTATTCCTTATCTACTTGGACAAGAACACCCATTGGGAAAACGTCTTGCCAATGTACAAAGGTGTGTAAGAATGGGAGATATAGAGGAGGTAGGTGATGATTATCATTTAACTGTCTTTGAAATGCTAGGAAACTGGTCTTTAGGTGATTATTTTAAAAAAGAGGCAATTACCATGAGTTTTGGGTTTCTTACAGAGCAACTTAATATACCTGTTTCTAAACTTGCAGTAACTGTTCACAAAGGAAATGATAAGGTACCATATGATGCTGAAGCTACTCAGACATGGTTAGAGCTTGGATTAAGTAAAGAACAGATTTTTTATTATGGAGATGATGAAAATTGGTGGGGACCGGCTGGAGAGATAGGTCCATGTGGTCCTGATTCAGAAATGTTCTATGTGAATGATTTACCTGATTGTTGTGAGGAATGTGGACCAGCCTGTAGTTGTGGAAAGTATGTTGAATTAGGAAATAATGTTTTTATGACATATAACAAAGATAAAGATGGGAATCTTACTGAACTAAAGCAAAAGAACATTGATGTGGGATTAGGATTTGAAAGATTACTAATCCTAGCAAACAATCTACAAAATGTATATGAAACAGATTTATTTGTTCCATTAATCAACAAATTGGAAGAAATAAGTGAGATATCATATCATAAAAGCAATCAAAAGAGTTATAGAGTCATATGTGAACATACTAGGTCTGCTATATTTATTCTTGCTGATCCAAAAAAGATTGTCCCATCAAATTCAGAACAAGGTTATATACTTAGACGACTTATTCGACGTACTATTCGGATGATTCATAAGTTAGGTGTTAAAGAGAGTATATTACCTGAATTAGCTGAAGAAGTTATTGAAATGTATGGTGAAGCATATCCCGAGGTTAAGTCATGCAGAGAAACTATCATTGAAGAGTTAAGAAAGGAATATGATAAATTCAATAAAACTCTTCAAAGTGGATTAAAAATGGCAAACAAATATTTTGGGAAACTAAAAGCTGGAGAATGTTTGAACGGTCAACAAGCTTTTAAATTATATGATACCTATGGTTTCCCTATTGAATTCACATTAGAACTTGCAGCGGAAAAAGAAATCCTTGTTGACATGGAGGGATTTAAAGCAAAGGTTGAAGAGCATCAGAAAAAATCCAGAACTGGGGCAGCTGGAAAATTCAAAGGGGGATTGACAGAGCATAACAATTATAGTATAAAGCTGCATACAGCTACTCATTTACTTAATGGCGCATTGCGACAGGTATTAGGCGAGCAGGTTTTTCAAAGAGGTAGTCATATTAATTCAGAACGATTAAGATTTGATTTCTCCTTTGATAGAAAGTTGACTGAAGAAGAGATAACACAGGTTGAAAGTATTGTTAACAGGGCGATACATGATAAGATTGATGTTAAATGTGTAGAAATGAACTTAGATGATGCTAAAAATAGTGGTGCTATAGGAATATTTGATTCAAAATATGGTGATATTGTAAAGGTTTACGAAATACCTAGATATTCACTTGAAATTTGTGGTGGACCACATGTTTCTAATACATCTGAACTTGGGTATTTCAAAATAATTAAAGAGCAAAGCTCTTCTTCAGGTGTTAGGAGAATAAAAGCTATTGTTGATTTTAATAATGTAAGATAAGATCAGATGAATAATTGAATTTTGAATGTTTAGATGAACTATCCGGTATTATTGGATAGTTCATTCTTTTGTGAGAAACAGATATATATTGAACTTGTATGTAACGCTGATAAGTTCATAATAGTTGATTTTACCATAGTACATTGGTATATACTATGATGAAATTATAAATAAGGAATAGGAACATAAAATAACTTTTCGGAAATTACGAGTAATTCATTTAGATAAGTGTCTAAGGTAACATAGAAAACATCAGACAGTGTCTGATGAATTGAGCTAGGAGAATATTTAATCTAAAGATAGGAGGTCAACATGAAAGAAGTAGAAATCATAAAACCTAAGAAGAATAAATCTGATAGAACAACAGGTAAAGAAGTCAGTGTCATTCGAGTAGCTCCATACTGTAGAGTCAGTACAGGTTGTCCAAAAAAGAAACCGCTAGGAGTGAAAAAGGTTTTTATAAGACCTAAATCCAGCGGTTTTAACTTTTTATTATTCAAGGAACTGAAATTAACTATTTCCGACTGCCCCATTTTAATTAATAGACAGGAAAATAACTACCGCATTCACTACATTTATAAACTTTAGTCCATACTAGTTCACCATCTTTTTCAGACCAAGTTGAATATTGGTAAATACCCAATTCACCACAGTCAGGACATAAAGTAGCTGCAAAACTTGGCACAATGAAACATAGACAAAGACAAATTGATAACAATAAAATTAATAATTTTTTGGACATTCTTACATCTCCTTTTTTGTAATTTATTTAAAAAATACCCAAAGTAATAATACCATAATAAGCATTAACTGTCAATAAAATACTTTACAAAAAATTACAACGATATACTATCATTTTTTTCATATATATTGATTTCTTAACTTTATTAAGTAAATATAGTCAAGATAATAAATGATAATGTGTAAAGGTAGGTTATGAAATTGAGAGATGAACTCCATATTACATCTGAAAATAAAACAAGATATTTATCAGAAACAACAGTAGATGTCAAGAATAGCTTTATCTGCAATTATCTAAAAAAAGCGGTAGCCACAGATAAGGATAAGATTGAATTGAAGTACCTGACAAAGGGTATAAAGAATGGGAATCTATTAAGCTATATCAAAGTATTCTTAAAAGATCAATTACAGTAGATGAAGATTTAAGAAAGATTATGTCCCCTCTTTACTTGTTTAATGATATGCGTCAGTATTTTGATACTGCCATTTAAGATTAGGCAGTTTGTTTATTACTAGAGCCAATAACAAGGTTCTTTTTTAATATAACAAAACCAAACGAAAGGAAGTGACATTGACTGAGGTATAGCTGAAAAACGGAAATATGGATATATTTAAACCCGAAACAGGTGTTGTTCTACGCATAAATTATGGTAAAATTATAAAAAGGAGGTATATAAATGCTCAAGGTAGATAGCTTTAATATAGATGATATGAAGAACGAACTTCAGGAAGACGATTTAAGATTCTTAAATCTATCAGGTCGAAAGGCTTTTCATTCTCAGGGAATTTTAGGACAAGGCGTAATTGTTGCAGTTGTAGATACAGGAGTTTCAAATCATACAGAACTAGAAGGAAGAATTTTAAGAGGAAGAAACTTTTGCAACTACAGAGGTTCTACAAACACAGAGGACGACAACGGTCACGGCACCCACGTTGCTGGAAGTATAGCTGGTACTAATGTAGGAATAGCACCAAAGACTCAAATACTGCCTGTCAAAGTATTGAGTGGTGATGGTGATGGAAATATCAAGGATATCATAAAAGCCTTACAGTGGATAAAAGAATATAAATCTAAAGACGGCAGAAAGGTCAGCATAGTTTCAATTTCGCTATCCACAAATGGGCAAAAAGAAAGCGAAAAAGACTTAGGAGAATTTCACGAATCGATAAAAGAACTAGTTAAGTCTAACTTAGCAGTCATTTGCTCAGCAGGTAATTCTTCTATAGAAGAAATTAGGTATCCTGCAGTTTTTAAGGAAGTAATATGTGTAGGAGCTGTAGATCTAGAAAAGAAAAAAGCACTTTTCAGTACAGAAGGTGAGCACGTTGATGTATGCCAAATTGGAGTAAATGTCTTATCTTGCTGGTATAAGCAAAGCGAATATGACTATGCTGTTATGTCCGGAACATCTATGTCTACACCAATTGTATCAGGTATAGCAGCGTTGATTGCTTGTAAGCATAAAGTAGCTCTTGGAGAAGCAATACCAGAAGATTATTTGTGGAGAAATCTTAAAATGAGTACTAAAGACTTAGGCATACCAGGAGCAGATACAAAATATGGAGTTGGATTTTGTACATTACAGCCTTTACAGACAAATATAATAGTTCAACACAAAAATAAAACAATGATAGTTAATGATCAAAAAATCAAACTAGACAAAGCACCTGAGATTCAAGAAGGTAGGTTTATGTTGCCGGCACGCTTTATATCAGAGGCAACTGGCGCTTTTATCGAATTTGATAAAAAAGAAAAATCGGCTAAATTTATATACTAAGAAAATGGAGGGTTATAATATCTTTTTTATAGGATTATATTTTGATGATAGTAAAGAACTAGCATTACGAAAGGAGTACATTAATATTAGCTAAAGATAGTACATGTGAGGATATAAAAATTACTTTTAAAGATAAAACTATTGATAATGTTAAATCCAAAAAAATACAATTTGGAATAGTAGAGCTTGGTTTATAGATATATGAAATTAAATGCAGTTAAATACATAGTTTGTAGTACAGAAAAAAACTTAAAAACAGAGTGCGAATAGTAAAGAGAAACCCTGTAAGCCTTGAAAGGTGTATTGGTTAATTTTATGCTCGTGATTCTATTTTGATTCTAATTTAAAAAAAGGTAGATTTTATGATTAATAATAGTTATAATAGAAGCAATAATACAAAGTAAAATCAACATTTATTATAACCAAATAAACTACTATAGCAAAGTGGAAGTAATATTAATTTGTTAAACTGTATGAGCTGAGTGCTTATACAGTTTAAATGTTTAAAATATTATTAGCAAAAGTTATTTTATTTGTAAATACATCATATATGCAAACGTAAACAATGAAATATCACATAAAGTTCGTGTTATAACATAAAAAAAATAAAATAAAGGCTTAAATATTCGTAAAAATGTATTGACTTATAAAAAACTCTTTGCTATTATAATAGTATAATTTATAGAATTTAAATTAATACTCATATAATTCTCAGAATATGGCTGAGAAGTCTCTACCAGGCAACCGTAAATTGCTTGACTATGAGTGAAATAGTACCTAGGGTTTACAGAGAATAGATATTTTCTGTAATTGTATAGTCCTAGAGGTACTGGCAGTGCATTTTTTGTATTGTCACACCGTAGCGGCATAAACCCAAATGGTAGGTTTCACTTATAAAGAGCCTATCCATTTGGGTTTCTTTGTTTTTTGCTCAGAGTATTAATAAAAATTTTAGGGGGTTACTGTAATGGAATCATTTTTCAAATTAAAGGAAAACAAAACAAATGTTAAAACAGAAATAATGGCTGGAATAACTACTTTTGTAACAATGGCATACATTATATTTGTTAACCCGAACATTTTAAAATTAGCAGGAATGAATCAAGCTGGTTTATTAGGAGATGCAGCTGAAGCTGCAAACATTGGTTTTGAAGACCCAATTGTAGGAGCGGTATTTGTTGCAACTTGTCTAGCAGCACTTGTAGGCTGTTTGATAATGGGATTATATGCAAATCTACCATTTGCTTTGGCACCTGGTATGGGTTTAAATGCATTTTTTACTTATGGAGTTGTTTTACAATTACATTATACATGGCAACAAGCTTTAGCAGCAGTATTTATATCAGGAATCTTATTTATTATATTAACTGTTACTGGTTTAAGAGAAGCAATTGTTAATGCTTTACCGGATTCTCTTAAAAGAGCAATTGGTGGTGGTATCGGATTATTTATAGCATTGATAGGTTTAAAATCAGCACATATAGTAGTAAGTAATCCTGCTACATTAGTTGAATTCGGAGACTTTACACAAGCTAGTACTTTTGTACCATTGATAGGTTTAGTAATTATGGGAATACTTATGGCTAGAAGAGTAAAAGGAGCAATTTTAATAGGTATAGTAGTAACAACTTTATTAGGAATACCTTTTGGAGTAACTCATATACCAGATGCATTTAGTTGGTCTATTCCTAGCTTAAAGCCAACATTATTTGCATTAGATTTTAAAGGATTATTAAATTTAGGAGAGGCTTCATTTATAGGAGCTATAATGAGTGTTATAACTGTAGTAATATCTTTCAGTCTTGTTGATATGTTTGATACAATTGGAACATTAATTGGAACAGGACAAAAAGCTGGGTTTGTTAATGAACAAGGTAAACTTAAAAATATGGAAAAAGCATTATTTGCAGATGCAATAGCAACATCTGTAGGTGCTTTAATAGGAACATCTACAACAACAACTTATGTTGAAAGTACATCAGGTGTAAGTGAAGGTGGAAGAACTGGATTAACATCAGTAACAGTTGGAGTATTATTCTTATTATCATTATTCTTAGCACCATTTGTGGGAATTGTACCGGGAGAAGCTACAGCACCAGCACTTATAATTGTTGGAGTATTGATGATGACATCTGTAAAATATATAGATTTTGAAGATTTTACTGAGGCTCTACCAGCATTCTTAACAATGGCTATTATGCCTTTTAGTTACAGTATAGCAAATGGTATTGCAGCTGGATTAATATTCTATCCAATAACAAAATTAGCTACTGGAAGAGGAAAAGAAGTACATCCAGCAATCTATGTGCTTGCAATATTGTTTATAGCAAGATTTACTATCTTACCTCATTAATAATAAAAAACAAGTCCGAAATAGCATATAAACTATTCGGACTTTTGTTTTAAGCACCGAACCTAAATTTATAATTTAGTGTGAGTCGCTTACTCAGACGAAGTCTGAGTTACCTATTAAAAAGGAGCAAACAAGAGTAAACAAAAGTACCCTGAAATATTAATACTTTAAAAACAAAGTTTAATTTTTGACAATAGGAATAAATAAATAGCAATTTATAAATATTAACAATAGAACAGAAACGAAATAATAACGTAAAAATCTCTGATTCTATGAATCGGAGTTAATATATAAAATAATTTTTTACAATCTTAGCAAAGGAGTTTTAGTGATGACTTTGGATGTGAAAAGAATTTATGTTGAGAAAAAATCTCAATTTGCAAATGAAGCAGAACATTTATTTAAAGATTTAAAAAAAGCTTTAGGAATAAAAGAATTAGAGGATGTTAGAGTTATTAATAGATACGATATTCAAGGGATAGGTGAGGAACATCTACAAAATATAGTAGATACAATACTATCTGAACCTAATGTAGATACTGTATGTGAATATGTATTAGAAAAACTTAATGATTACACAGTATTTGCTGTAGAATACCTTCCTGGTCAATATGATCAAAGAGCAGATCAAGCAGCTCAATGTATACAAATACTAACAAAGAATAAACCAATAGTAAAGACAGCAAAATTAATAGCATTAAAAGGAAATATTAACGAAGCTGATTTAAACAAAATAAAAGCTTACATTATCAATCCAGTTGATTCAAGAGAAGCTTCATTAGAGGTATTTGATTCATTAATAAACAATTATGATGAACCTAAAACTGTTAGTACTATAGATGGATTTATAGATATGAATTTAGAAGCAATAAAAGAATTTAGAGATACTATGGGATTTGCAATGAGCATTGAAGACTTAGAGTTTTGTAGAGATTACTTTAAAAACACTGAGAAAAGAAATCCAACAATAACTGAGTTAAAGGTAATAGATACTTATTGGTCAGATCACTGTAGACATACTACATTTCAAACTAATATAGAAGATGTAAAAATTGAAGAAAACAAGTTTTCTGAACCAATAAAAAAAGCTTATAAAGAGTATTTAGATTCAAGAAGTTATGTATATGAAGACAGACAAAAAGATGTTTGTTTAATGGATATAGCAACATTAGGAATGAAAGAGCTAAAGAAAAAAGGGTACTTAGATAAATTAGATGTATCTGAAGAAATTAATGCATGTAGTGTTGTAGTAAATGCAGTTGTAAATGGTAAAAATGAAGATTGGTTAGTAATGTTTAAAAACGAAACACACAATCATCCTACTGAAATAGAACCATTTGGAGGAGCGGCTACTTGTTTAGGTGGAGCAATAAGAGATCCATTATCAGGAAGAGCGTATGTATATCAAGCAATGAGAGTTACAGGAGCGGGAGATCCAACACTGCCAATCGAGAAAACTATGAGTGGTAAATTGCCTCAGAGAAAAATATGTACTGAAGCGGCAGAAGGATACAGCTCATATGGTAATCAGATTGGACTTGCAACAGGACAGGTAACAGAGATATATAATGATGGATATGTAGCTAAGAGAATGGAAATTGGAGCAGTAATAGGTGCTGTTAAGAAAGAAAATGTAGTAAGGGAAACGCCAAAATGTGGAGATGTAGTGTTATTAGTAGGTGGAAGAACAGGAAGAGATGGCTGTGGAGGAGCAACAGGTTCATCAAAGGCACATACAGAAGAATCAATATTAAATTGTGGTGCTGAAGTTCAAAAAGGAAATCCACCTGTTGAAAGAAAGATACAAAGATTATTTAGAAATAAAGAGGTAACAAAATTAATTAAAAGATGTAATGATTTTGGTGCTGGAGGAGTTTCAGTAGCTGTAGGTGAGCTTGCTGATAGTTTAGAAATATATTTAGATAAGGTTACTAAGAAATATGAAGGTTTAGATGGTACAGAACTTGCTATTTCTGAATCTCAAGAAAGAATGGCTGTAGTAGTTGCTAAAGAAGATGCAGACAAATTTATAAAATTGTCTGATGAGGAAAATCTTGAAGCAACAGTTATTGCAAAAGTTACAGATGATAGAAGATTAAAAATGATATGGAAAGATAACAATATATTAAACATAAGTAGAGATTTTTTAGATACTAACGGGGTAAAACAAAACACCAAAGTACTTGTAGAAAAACCTATAGAAGATAGTAATTATTTCAAAAGAGCAGATAAAACAGCTTACAATAACCTAAGAGAACAATGGTTAGCTAATTTAAGAAAACTAAATGTAGCATCTCAAAAAGGTTTAGCAGAAAGATTTGACAGCACAATAGGTGCAAATACTGTATTAATGCCTTTTGGAGGAAAATATCAACTTACTCCTGCTGAAGGGATGGCTGCAAAACTACCAGTAATAGAAGGAGAAACTGATACATCTACTTTTATGTCATATGGATTTAATCCAAATATATCAAGTTGGAGTCCTTTTCACGGAGCGATATATGCAGTAATAGAGTCAGTATCCAAAATAGTTTTAATGGGTGGAAGATATGAAGAAATATACCTTAGTTTTCAAGAATACTTTGAGAAGCTCGGTAAGGATGAAATAAAATGGGGTAAACCATTTAGTGCATTATTAGGTGCTTTTTATGCTCAGAAGAAATTAAAAATAGCTGCAATAGGAGGAAAAGATAGTATGTCTGGAAGTTTTAAAGATATACATGTACCTCCAACATTAGTTAGTTTTGCAGTAGGAATAGGAAGCTGTAAAAATATAATTTCAACAGAATTTAAAAAAACTGATAGTAATATTTTGTTAATACCTATAGAAAAAGATGATAATGAAGTACCTAACTTTGAAAACTTAGACAAAACATATAGAACTATTAGCTCACTTATTCAAAAAGGAAAGATTTTATCAGCATCAACAATAAAGTTTGGAGCAGCAGCAGCTACGATTAGTAAAATGTCTTTTGGAAATAAAATTGGGGTTACTATTAATCAAGACTTAAACTATGATTTATTTAGTAACGACGATGGTTCTTTTATATTAGAAATTGATAGTCAATATGATATAGATACTTTATTTGGTGATATAAATTACATCAAATTAGGAAAGACAAACAATAAGTCTTCAATAGAAATGAATGAAGTAAGTATTCCGATAGATGAAGCTATAATAGTTTGGCAGGATAAATTAAACAGTGTTTATCCAATAAAAGAAGATATCAGTGGAGAAATTAAAAATATTAGCTATACAAAAGGTAACAAAATAACACCTAGTATCAAAGTAGCAAAGCCTAGAATATTTATACCAGTATTTCCAGGTACAAATTGTGAGTATGACACTCAAAAAGCATTCGAGAAAGCTGGAGGTATAGTAGACACTTGTGTATTTAAGAACCTTACAGCTAATCATATACAGGAGTCTATTGAGGTCTTTGTAAAGCATATTAGTGAAAGTCAAATTGTAGCATTACCGGGTGGGTTTAGTGCTGGTGATGAACCTGACGGGTCTGGTAAATTTATAGCAGCAGTATTTAGAAATCCTAAAGTTAAAGAAGCAGTTATGAGTTTGCTTAACAAAAGAGACGGTCTAATGCTTGGTATATGTAATGGATTTCAAGCTTTAATAAAACTAGGATTACTTCCTTATGGAGAAATAAAAAATATCAATGAAAATAGTCCTACTCTTACATTTAATAAAATTGGCAGACATATTTCACGCATGGCATTGACAAAAGTAACATCAAATTTATCACCTTGGTTTAACAATGTGAAAGTAGGGGATATTCACAATATTGCACTATCACATGGTGAAGGTAGATTTGTAGCACCAGAATCAACAATGGATAGGCTTATTGAAAATGGACAAATAGCTACTCAATATGTCGATTTTGAAGGTAACGCAAGCTATGATGGTAAAATTAATCCGAATGGTTCATACTACTCAGTAGAAGCAATAACAAGTCCTGATGGTAGAATATTAGGTAAAATGGGTCATTCAGAGAGAATTGGAAAAGACATATGTAAGAATGTTTCTGGAAACAAAGATCAAGGTATTTTTAAAGCAGGTGTAAATTATTTTAGTTAGAGGAGGAAGTTATATGAAAATTGCAGTGATAATGGGTAGTGATTCTGACTTTCCAATAGTTGAAAAAGGGCTAAAAATATTACATGACTTTGGAGTAGAAACTGAGGTAAGAGTTATATCGGCACATAGAACACCGTTTAAAGCCATTGAATTTGCAAATAATGCTGAAGATATGGGTTTTGAATTGATTATTGGAGCAGCTGGTAAGGCGGCACATTTACCAGGAATATTAGCTGGAGTTTCAGTATTACCTGTTATAGGTTTGCCTATCAAATCATCCACAATGGATGGATTAGATTCACTATTATCAATAGTTCAAATGCCAAAAGGCATTCCAGTTGCAACAGTAGCCATAAATGGAGCTGAAAATGCTGCATTATTAGCTATTCAAATTTTGTCTGTTAAATATGAGGAGTTAAGAGATAAGTTAAAACAATACAGAGTTGAAATGGCTGAGGAAGTAGAGAAAAAAGATAAAGCTGTTCAAGAAAGATTATAAAAAATTGATAAATAATATACAGAGGGGAGTTTTAAATATGAAAAAACTAGAAATGTTGTATGAAGGAAAAGCTAAGAAGGTTTTTAAAACTGATGACGAGATGAAATATATTGTTGAATATAAAGATGATGCAACAGCTTTTAATGGTGTGAAAAAAGGAACTATTGTAGGCAAAGGTGTTGTAAATAATAAAATGTCTGCATTGTTATTTAAAATGTTAGAAGAAATGAAAGTACCTACACATTTTATAGAATTACTAAATGACAGAGAAATGTTAGTTAAAGCTGTAGAAATACTTCCACTAGAAGTAATAGTTAGAAATGTAGCAGCAGGTTCCTTAGCAAAGAGATTAGGTTTAGAAGAAGGTACAAAAATGAAATCTACAGTACTAGAATTTTGCTACAAAGATGATGATTTAGGAGATCCAATGATCAACGAGTATCATATAAGTGCTATTGAATTAGCAACTCAGGAACAGGTTGACATGATTAAAACATATGCTTTTAGAGTTAATGAAGTATTATGTGAATACTTTAATCAAAAAGGAATGAATCTTATAGATTTCAAATTAGAATTTGGTTTACATCAAGGCAAACTTGTATTAGCGGATGAAATATCTCCTGATACATGTAGATTATGGGATATTCAAACTAACAAGAAGCTTGATAAGGATAGATTTAGAAGAGATTTAGGGGATGTGGAAGAAGCTTATATAGAAGTTTTGAATAGATTGAGTTAGGCTGAGAACCTTGCATAAGTTGCTGTAGAAAGAAACCCTGCATGTCTCCTATAGACATAATGGTTGCTATCTGTGACTAGAAAGTTTTTGGATGCTTAGTTATGTGGTTAATGGTTTAAATGCATTACTAAGCTCGTGACATAATATAGTGAGAACCATGCATGAATCTTTTAAGGCTTCGTAATGTATGTGTTTTTTAGGATTGAAAAATTAGAGGAAAAACACGTGCATTAAGGCGTTATTAAAAGAAACTCTGCATGGTTCCTAGAGACTTAATGGTAGGTTGGTTTTAAGCTAGAGAGTGAATGCTTAGATATGACGGTTAATGGTGGAAAAATATATTTTAAAAAGTTTACGATATTTCGTGTTCTAGATGGTATCAGAGAGTTATGAGAGGAGGTAATAAGTTGGAAGATAAATTACATGAAGAATGTGGCGTTGTTGGTGTTTATTCTGAGGAAAAAACTGATATAGCTAATCTTTTATACTATGGGCTATATGCTTTGCAACATAGAGGACAAGAAAGTGCTGGTATAGCTGTTAGTAATAATAATCAAATAGAATATTACAAAGACATGGGTCTAGTACCTGAGGTATTTAATGATGACATTATACAAAAACTAAATGGAAAAATAGGTATAGGTCATGTACGATATTCTACTACAGGAGAAAGTTATATAGAAAATGCACAACCATTGGTTGTTAAATATAAAAAAGGTGACATAGCTTTAGCACATAACGGTAATTTAGTTAATGCTCAGGCAATTAGAGATATGCTTGAAGATTCAGGTGTAGTATTCCAAACATCAATAGATACAGAAGTTATTGCAAATCTGCTTGCTAGACATCATAAAAGTAATATCGAAGAGTCACTTAGAAAAGTCATGGAAGTAGTAAAAGGTTCATTTGCATTAGTAATGATGACAGATAACAAGCTTATTGGTGTTAGAGATACACATGGATTAAGACCTCTTTGTATAGGTAAAATTAGTGGAGGTTATGTTTTAGCTTCTGAGAGTTGTGTTTTAGATACTATTGGAGCTGAATATATGAGAGATGTAGAACCTGGTGAAATAATAATTATAGATGAAAATGGATTACAAAGTTTTAAGAGTGATAAATGGTGTAGAAAGAACTTATGCATATTTGAGCTTATATATTTTGCAAGACCAGATAGTACGATAGATGGTATTAATATGTATTTGTTTAGAAGTGAAACAGGCAAAATATTAGCTCAAGAGTCGCCTGTTGAAGCAGATGTTGTAATATCAGTACCTGATTCAGGCACTCCTGCAGCAATAGGTTTTGCTGAAGAATCAGGTATTCCATTTGGTATAGGGTTGATAAAAAACAAATATATAGGCAGAACATTTATACAGCCTAACCAAGAAATGAGAGAACAAGGAGTTAAAATAAAGCTTAATGTATTAAAGCATAATGTAGAAGGTAAAAGGGTAGTTATGGTGGATGATTCTATAGTGAGAGGGACTACCAGCAAGAGACTTGTAGAGATGTTAAAAAAAGCAGGAGCTAAAGAGGTTCATGTGAGAGTTAGTTCACCTCCAGTAGCTTATTCATGTCATTTTGGAATAGATACACCTTATAGGAATCAGTTAATAGGTGCAAATAAATCTATTGAAGAAATAAGAGAATTAATAGGTGCTGATTCATTAGCATATTTATCAATAGCAGGTTTGTCTAAAGCAGGAGGTAATAAAGGTTTTTGCAAAGCATGTTTTGATGGAGACTATCCAATGGAAGTACCTTTAGAAGGAAATAATAAGAAAGAACAATTAAAGTAAGTTGAAAGGAGGTATTAATATGAGTTTAACTTATAAATCTTCTGGTGTTGATGTCAAAGCCGGATATGAATCAGTAAAGCTTATGAAAAAAAGTGTTATGAAGACTTTTAGTAAAAATGTAATATCAGATTTAGGAGGATTTGGTGGATTATTTGCAATAGATAAAGACAAATATGAAGAACCAGTCTTAGTTTCTGGAACAGATGGAGTTGGAACAAAATTAAAGATTGCTTTTATGATGGATAAGCATGATACCATAGGAGAAGATTGTGTAGCAATGTGTGCAAATGATATTCTGTGTCAAGGTGCAAAACCTCTGTTTTTCCTAGATTATATAGCAACTGGTAAGTTAAAGCCAACAGTAGTATCTGATATTGTAGAGGGAGTAGCTAACGGATGTTTAAAATGTGGTGCTTCATTAATAGGTGGAGAAACTGCTGAAATGCCTGGATTTTATAGTGATGGAGAATATGATGTAGCGGGATTTTGTGTTGGAATAGTAGATAAAAAGAATATAATAAATGGTTTTGATATAGAAGCTGGAGATGTTATTATCGGTTTACCTTCATCTGGGCTTCATAGTAATGGTTTTTCCTTAGTTAGAAAAGTACTATTTGATGTTAATAAAACAGATATAAATAAACGATTTGATAATCTTGAAACTACTATAGGAGAAGAGATATTAAAGCCAACAAGAATATACTATGAACCAGTATTTAAATTAATAGAGAAATTTAACATAAAGGGAATTAGTCATATAACAGGAGGAGGATTCTATGAGAATATACCAAGGATGCTTCCTGAAAATTGCATGGCAAATATTAATACAAGAGTTATAGATACACCACCTATATTTGATATTATTAGAGAGTTAGGAGATATAGAACTAGATGAAATGTATAGAACTTTTAATATGGGTGTAGGTATGGTTATGGCTGTGCCATCAAATGAAGTAGAGGAAATCATAGACTATCTAAAAGAAATTAATGAAAAAGTATATTTATTAGGTGAAGTCGTAAACGGCAAAGATGGTGTCAAGCTATGTCACAAATAAAAATAGGTGTATTGATATCTGGTGGAGGAACTAATTTACAATCAATTATAGATGCAGTAAATAATGGTCAAATAAATGCATCAATTGAGGTTGTAATATCCAATAAATCTAACGCTTATGGACTTGAAAGAGCTAAAAAAAATGATATAGATGCTTTGTTTATAAATAGCAAAGAATATAAGGACATAACAGAATTTAATGATGAAATCATAAAACAACTAAAACTTAGAGATGTTGATTTAGTAGTTCTTGCAGGTTATCTTAAAATATTAACCCCTGAGTTTATAAGTGAATATAAAAACAGGATAATAAATATACACCCTTCTTTAATACCAAGTTTTTGTGGTGGTGGATATTATGGAGAGCGTGTTCATAATGCTGTTTTAGAAAAGGGTGTAAAAGTAACAGGAGCTACAGTACATTTTGTTGATGAAGGAACTGATACAGGACCGATTATATTACAAGACGTGGTAAAAATAGATGATGATGAAAGTTTAGATTCATTAAAGAAAAAGGTTTTAAATATAGAACATAAAATACTAGTTAAAGCTATAAAGCTGTATTGTGATGATAAGTTAATTATTAAAAACAATAAAGCAATAATGAAAGGTTAATACAGGAGGTATGAATTATGAGAAGAGCGTTGATAAGTGTTTTTGACAAAACTGGTATAGTAGATTTTTCTAAAGAGCTTGTAAAATTAGGTTGGGAGATTATATCAACTGGGGGAACATCAAGAGTTTTAAAGGAAGCAGGGCTTGATGTAATTGATATTTCAGAGATTACTCAATTCCCAGAGTGCTTTGATGGTAGAGTTAAGACATTGCATCCAAGAATACATGGTGGCTTATTAGCAATAAGGGACAATAATTCACATGTAGAAAAAATGGAGGAACTAAATATAAATGCAATAGATTTAGTTGTAAATAACTTGTATCCATTTAAGCAAACAGTATTAAAGCAAGGAGTGACTCATGAAGAAGTTATAGAAAATATAGATATTGGAGGCCCTTCTATGCTTAGGGCAGCAGCTAAAAACTATAAATTTGTTACAGTTGCTGTAGATCCTGAAGATTATAATATGATATTAGATGAATTTAGAGCAGATGGTAATACAACATTAGAAATCAGAGAGAAATTAGCTGCTAAAGTATTTCAGCATACTAGTAACTACGATACATTAATATCAGATTATTTTAATGAGAAACTGGATATAATTTTACCAGAAACAATTACATTAAGTTATGAGAAAAAGCAAGAATTAAGATATGGAGAAAATCCGCATCAAAAAGCAGCATTTTATGCTCAAATTACAGGCACAGAAGGCACCCTTGTAAGGGCTCAGCAGCTTCATGGTAAAGAGTTATCCTTTAATAATATCAACGATACAAATGGTGCAATAGAGATATTAAAAGAATTTGATGAACCAACAGTGGTAGCTGTTAAACATGCAAACCCTTGTGGCATTGGTAGTGCTAATAATATTCATGAAGCTTATAAAAAGGCATATGAAGGCGATAAAATATCTATATATGGTGGAATAGTAGTTGCAAACGGTAAAATAGAAGAAGATACTGCAAAATTAATAAATGAAATTTTCGTTGAAGTTTTAGTTGCTCCAGAGTATAGTAAAGAAGCTTTAGAAGTGTTAACTTCTAAAAAGAATATTAGAATATTAAAGCTTGATGATATAAAGAAAAATGATTATAAAACTTATGATGTAAAGAAAGTACTTGGAGGATTATTAGTACAGGAGAAAGATAATAAATTATTAGATGGTGAATTGAAAGTTGTTACAAAAGTTAAACCTTCTGAGAGTGAACTTGAAGATTTACTATTTGCATGGAAAACTGTTAAAAACACAAAATCAAATGGTATTGTTTTAGCCAAAGATAAAGGCACTATAGGAGTAGGACCGGGGCAAGTTAGTAGGATCTGGGCTTTAGAAAATGCTATTAAGCAGTCTGAAGGAAAAACAAATGGTGCAGTAATGGCATCAGATGCTTTCTTCCCATTTCCTGATTGTGTCGAAGCTGCTGCTAAAGCAGGTATAACTGCTATAATACAACCAGGGGGTTCTGTTAGAGACGAAAAGTCTATTAAAGCTTGTGATAAACTAGGCATTGCTATGGTTTTCACAAATATGCGACATTTTAAGCATTAATATACTAAATCCAGAATATTCATAGAAAATTATACAGCATACTATGTTAAGTTATATGAATAATGCGGGTTAAATATTAAATTAATGACGAAATATAAGAAATATTAATTTTTGGTATGACATATTTCCAGGGAAATGACAATACTTTACATTTTATTATAGCAAGTAATTTTATAGCTGAAGAGGTGTAGAAAAATGAAGATATTAGTTATTGGAAGCGGAGCAAGAGAACATACGTTAGTATGGAAATTAAGTAAAAGTCCTAAGGTCAGTGAGATCTATTGTGCGCCGGGGAATGCAGGGATAGAAAAGCTTGCTACATGTGTAGATATTGAAGCTGATAACATTAGGGAACTTTGTAGCTTTGCAAAAGAAAACACAATTGATTTAACAGTGGTAGGACCAGAGGCACCATTAGTAGAGGGTATAGTTGATTTATTTAATCAAAATAATCTTAAAATTTTTGGTCCAAACAAGAAAGCATCACAGCTTGAAGGAAGCAAAATATTTGCAAAAGATTTTATGAAAAAACATGATATGCCAACTGCCAAATATTCTGTTTTTAATGACGAAATAAGCGCTTTAAAAGCACTTGATGATTTCCAGTTACCATTAGTCATTAAAGCAGATGGATTAGCTGCTGGCAAAGGTGTAGTGATATGTGAAGACAGAAATACTGCTGTTAGAACTATACAGTCTATGATTAAAGATAAGAAATTTGGCAGTGCAGGAAGTAATATTGTTATAGAAGAATATTTAGAAGGCATTGAAATATCACTATTATGCTTTGTAAATGGTAAAGAAGTTATACCTATGGAAAGTGCTAGAGATTATAAAAAGGTGTATGATGATGATAAAGGACCAAATACAGGAGGTATGGGTTGCTTTTCGCCAAATCCAATACTTACAGACAGTCTTTACAAAGATATAAATGAAAAAGTATTAAAGAGGTTTATAAGCGGTCTTAAAGCAGACAATATTGATTTTAAGGGAGTAATTTTTATTGGACTGATGATAACTAAAAGAGGACCAATGGTATTAGAATTTAATGTTAGATTTGGTGATCCCGAGACAGAAGTTGTACTTCCTAGATTGGATAGTGATTTGGTAGATGTTTTATTAAAAACTATAGATGGAACTTTAAAGCCTGAAGATTTAAAATGGTCAGATAAAAAAAGTGTCTGTGTCATATTAGCTTCAGGTGGCTACCCTGTACAATACGAAAAAAACAAAGAAATTAAAGGTCTTGATGATGTTAAAGATGTAATAGTTTTTCATGGCGGAACTAAATTGTATGATAATAAAACTTTAACAAATGGCGGAAGAGTATTAGCTGTTACAGCAATTGAAGATACTATTAAAGAAGCTAGAGGAAAAGTCTATCAAGAAATTAAGAACATATATTTTGAAGACATGTATTTAAGAAAAGATATAGCAAAAAATATATGAAACTTATAAAAAAGTCTATTCAATTTGAATAGACTTTTTTGATAATAAAATCATTAAATTGGATAAACATATTGTGATAAATAATAACAATATTCATAAATAAACTCTAAGTGCAAGAATATTAATTTTTTTTAACACTGCATTGCACTACAATAATTAACAAATTTCGACATTCATTTTATATTATTCATATTTTTAAATTCTTCATTTAGTTCTTCACTACAAAATTTCATTGAATCAATCATGTCAGTACCATTCTGTAATTTCCAAGGGAAGACTAAAGCATTCATTTGATTTTCTATTATTGGATATTTATATTTATTATAAGAATCAATAATAATATCATACCCATTTGTCGCTTTTTGGTTTTTTAAATTATTTTTATCTTTCATAAACTCCTCCAAAAATAGTTGAATATAAAGTTATATAGTGATAAATTATTAATATAAAAAAATGTCTTACTATTATAAACATAGTATGAGCAATAATGAGTTTTAATATTAAACCCAGTTTATTCTAAAAAGTTAAAAATAATCAGGGTTAAAGAATTTAATATAGATTGTATGGAGGTGCTTTTATGGTATATCAGTCTAAAATAAAAGATAAAATGGTTGACGAATTATTTGAAGCAATACTAATACTAAAGGACGAAGAAGAATGTTATAAATTTTTTGATGACATTTGTACGGTGAATGAATTGAAATCGATTGCACAAAGACTATATGTAGCTAAATTGTTAAGAATGAACAAAACTTATAATTATATTGAAAAAGAGACCGGTGCAAGTACAGCTACGATAAGCAGAGTTAGTAGATGTTTAAATTATGGAGCAGATGGATATAGGTTGATTTTAGATAGATTAGGTATTGAAGAAGAGTATTAAAGAAAACAAACCAAATATTAAATAAATTAGCTTGTTTTAGTGTTTTTGGATATAATAATAGGATTACTAAAACTTATGTGAAAACGTTTGCCTAGTCGTTTTATCTATCTCTTACAGTTTTTATTTTGAAAGTAACTTTAAAATCAAAGGGCGACTCGAAAAAATATTTTGAGTCGCCCTTTAATTCTTTATATATTTATTAATTTTTTTTTGAACCAAAGCAATCTATTACAGGTACAACAAACATAAATCCTACGCCTTGCCTATGGAAATTATCTAATTTTTCATTAATTCTGTTCACTGCGGTGTCTAATAAATCTTTATCTTTTATGACACTGACTATGGTTTTATTATATGGTTTATTTCCATCTATTAGCTTTCTTATGCTAGAGAAAAACGGTACACTAACATTGTGTTCTAACAAAACTTTTCCCATTCCAATACTGTCAAAAGAAGTTGCTCCTACATTTAATTCATAAAAGATTTCAAGAATATCATCTAACATATAAACATCATTTAAAATAAGAAAAAGTGCATACATATTATTCACAAAACATCTCCTCCTCTTGTAATGTAATATAGCCTCAGATTATTCATAAAAAATTAAATAATATGAGCAGAAAACTAAATCATTCACAATATAACAACTAGTGTAAAATTAAATTTCATTGTTCTTAATTAAGAGTTTTACATTAAAGAACAGTGAAGTAATCTGCTTAAAAAAATAACATACCATTCAACGTAATATGAATATCAGCGATAAATTTATAAATTAACTTCATCAGCTCTAATTATAGCACTTTTTGTAGCAATTGGACCAATTATTTCTGTAATTATTGTAGTAGCTAGTAAAATTGTTATAACTACTTGTCCTAAATTGGATGAAGAAAAATCGTTGCTAACAGATATTGCTAAACCTATAGCTACACCAACTTGCGATAACAAACCTAAACCTATGTTTTTAGTAACAACTTTTGGAGATTTAGATATGATACCTCCTATAGAAGCTCCAGCAACTTTTCCTATTATTCTAAATACTAAATATGCTATACCAATAACACCAATATGAGGAAGAAGGCTTACATCTAATCTAGAGCCAGCTAAAATAAAAAACAATGTTATTATAGGTGGAGAGAAATTATCTACTATAGAGAAAGCTTTTCTACTATTGCTAGATACATTTGACACCATAACTCCCATTGCCATTGAACAAAGAAGTGCTGATAGATCAAATTTTTGCGCTATACCAGAAATCAATAATATTATACTTAGTATAAATGCTAATAATTCTGCTTCAGTTTTTGCTTTTTTAATAAGGTAGGCCATTAAAATACCACATATAGCTCCAGCAATTAACGAAAAAGAAATTTCCATTAATGGGTGAATAGCTACCTTGTAAAAAGTTATTGTTTGGTGTTTTATAAATACTTTTGCAATAGCTGACGCTACTGCATAAATCATCAAGCATATTGCGTCATCTACAGCCACAACTCCTAATAGAGTACTAGTAAGTGGTCCTTTTGCTTTGTACTGTCTTATAACCATTACAGTAGCCGCTGGTGCTGTTGCAGAAGATACTGCTCCTAATATTATGGCTGTAGATATGTCTAATTTCATTAGAAGCATTACACCGGTTACTAGTATAAAAGCACCGAAAGCTTCACAAACAGCAATTATAAAAATAGATTTTCCTAATTTTTTTAGAGTAGAAACTTTAAGTTCACTACCAATATTAAATGCTATTATACTTAAAGCTATATTACTTAAAAAAGATAAATTTTCAATCATATTGCTATCTATTATTTTTAAACCTGATATTCCTGTAATCAAACCAGCTATTATATAACCGGCAACAGCGGGTATTTTAAGCATATTCATAAGTTGTCCCATGAAAATACCAATTAATAATGATAGTCCAATGCATAAAAATGAATTCATTTATACCACCTCTTTTGTTTTTTTACCGTTAATTTAAATAATAAAAATAACGCACATCTATCAAAATAATAAACACTTAGTTATTCTAAGTGTTTATCATACTAACTGTAGGTGCGTCTTAAAAATAATAGTTTTTGAAACTAAGTTATATAGTACTCCTATATATCTAATATGTAAAATTTAATATAGCTCAATTATCAATAATTATAGGTCATATAATTTGATTTAGACAAAATATATGACAATAACGAAGTTATCCATTGTTTTTCAAGCTTTAAAAAACAAATCATAAAAACTAACGATTCAAACTCTCATTTGTAAAATTGTTCAAAATAGTTTTTTAGATTCTAGATGACAAAATCTTGAAATATATTACTGCTATAAGTGTTATATTTTATCAAAATAGTTTACTATATATTTGTTTCTTCATTTAATTTATTGATAGCTTTTCCAACAGCTTTTGAAGCAGTAATTTGAACCTTAGAAAGGTCATTTAATGTATCGCTTTCAGCGTTAATTTTCTTTATTTCGTCTGAAAGTTTAACGAGTATAGTGTTTATTTCTTTTGCAAAACTTTCACTATCATTTGCTAGTTTTTGGATTTCTTTTGCAACAACGCTAAAGCCCCTACCTTTTTCGCCTGCACGTGCAGCCTCAATGTTTGCATTTAATCCAAGTATTTTAATTTGTTGAGCAATTTTATTAACATATTGAGTTATTTTATCTGTATCATCTATGTATCTATTTGATATTTCAACTGTGCTTATTAAATGATTGCTTACGTTACTCACATTATTTACCGAAGTAGTTATTTCAGATAGTTGATTTTGTATACTGGAAGTTGCTTCACTAACTTTTTTCATCTGTGCATTAAGTTTATTTAACGTTTGTATATCATTTTCAACCATTTTCATAATAAGAAATGCACTACTAGAGCTTATGATTTTACAGGATGCACCAAAATTATCATGTATTTCTTGTTCGACTGATTCGACGCCAGTTGCTTCAATTATAATGTCAACATTAGGACCATCTATATCATTTATATTTGTTGAATGAGCAATATTTAGTTCCTTTGCACATTTAAATCCAGGTGCATTTGAATTCTTATCGATAATAATAGAAATATTCAAATCATCTAACTTGGAAAGAGATTGTAATATAGAACAACCACCTTTACCTCCTCCAACTATTGCAATATTCATATATATTCCCCCTAATAAATTAATCATATATAAAAAGTATCATATTATATTGTTAAATGCTATAAATTTTTCGAAATTGTTAAGCAAATTTTTATTTTTAAAGCAAAAGGTAATGATAAATAAAATATTATTGGTATTTGCTATAAATTGAACCTATTAAAAAAGCATATAATAGTTATAAAAATCCAAAGAAATATATGTATAGTACGTGATAAAAGTTTATACAAAATATATTTATAATACTTATAAAATTCAGATTATTTTTAATACATTAAAATACTAAAATAAATATCTAAAATACTATATACAAGATATAAAAAATAAGTTATTATATCTTTGAATACAAATTAAGAATGAATAAATTCATAGTATTTAACCCTGATTATTCATATAATTTTGAATGATATGCTATATAAAATTGAACTATGAGCAGAGGACCTAAATTTTTAATTTAGTGCGAATCGCTTACTCATTCTTGGAATGAGTTTTTGATTTGTCGCTTATTCATTTGAAGAATGAGGTTCATTTAGAAAAAGCATACAATCTTCTATGAATAATCTGGAATTAATAATACATGAAAGAATATACTTAATAAAATATAATTATTTAAAAATACCCTAAAACATAATAATGTATAAAGAAACGAGGATATTAAAAATGACAGAAAAAGAGAAGAAGACTTTATTAAGAATAGCATTATATGCAGGAGAAATCATACTTAAAAATGGTGGAGAGACATATAGAAGTGAAGAAACTATAAATCTAATATGTAAATCTAGAAATATGGAACATGTGAATTCATTTGTGACTCCTACTGGTTTATTTATATCTGATGACAGACTAGATGGAATTAGTTTTATAAAAAGAGTTACAAATAGAACTATAAATTTGGACAAGATATCAAAAGTAAATAATTTTTCTAGAAAATTTGTTGCAGGTGAAATAAACCAAGATGATGCAATAAAGATTTTAGATGAAATTAATGAAGAAAAGAAATATCCTAATATAACAAAGATGGTTTTTACAGGTTTCGCAGCAGCTTTTTTTTCATTGCTTTATGGAGCAGATATAATAGATTTTATAGTATCTTTTATAGTAGGTATGATGGGAATACTTATAAATTGGAAAATTGAAGGAGTAAGTAAAACTAATTTTATAGCAAACATTATAAGCGGAGCTTCAATTGCAGGCTTAGTATTAATAGCGAAAAGATTAAATATTGTAAGTAACATTGATATGATAATAGTTGGAGCAATAATGCCTCTTGTGCCTGGATTAGCATTAACTAATGGTCTAAGAGATTTTATATCAGGGGATTTGGTAGCTGGAGTTACTAGAGTTGCAGAAGCTTTGATGATAGCTATATCGATAGCGGTTGGCGTTGGTACGATTCTTAAGTTGTCTGTATATATATTGGGAGGTGTGGTTTAATGACCTTCTTCAAAGAATTTATATTTTCAGTTTTTGCTACTGTAGGTTTTTCTATACTTTTCAATGTACCTAAGAAATCAATTTTTTATGCAGGTATTACAGGTGGCATAGGATGGGTAATATATAGTTATTATAGTGAATTATTCAATACAACATTTGCATCGTTTGTTGCTTCTGTACTGATTGGTATATTAGGAGAATTGTTTGCAAGAATTGATAAAAAACCTGTTACTATATTTGTTATACCAGGAATTGTTCCAATAGTACCAGGGTATGGAACGTATCTGTCTATGGTCAATTTAATTAATGGAAATTATTATCAAGCTTTAGATGTTGGAATAGAGACAATTTCCATGGCAGGTGCTATTTCTATGGGAATAATAATAGTTGCTTCGATATCTAAAATATTAAAGAAAAATCAATTTACAGATTCAAGATAAAAAGTCACTTTTAAATAGTGATTTTTTTAGTTTATATTTATTTGATATCAAGGATAGTTACTAAAAAATATAATAAAGTGTTCTTTAAAACAAAATCAAAATCCTATATAATGTAAATATTGAACTGTGTCAGGTATATTATGATGGAGTTTTTATAACTTCTTAATTAAGAAAGGGGTATTTGTTAATGAAAAAAGGGGATTTTTTATGGCTTTTAGCATTAGTAGGATTTATATTAATTATGGTATTGCCAGCAACTCATGAGATATTTGTAGCACTTACTACCAAACATGCGTATATTGGTGGATTCGTAAAATTTTCAATACTTTCAACAATGGGAGAATTGTTGGCTATAAGAATTACAACGGGAGATTGGAAAATTCCGCGTGGAGTGATATATAGGGCGCTAATTTGGGGATTTTTAGGTATGATTATAGTTTTAATGTTTGCTTTATTTACAACAGGAGTACAAGGGAATATAGTAAAAGGAATGTTACCTGGTGGAGAGTCGAAGTTCATATTTGCATTCATGGTAAGTACTATTATGAATCTAACATTTGCACCAACTATGATGGCTTTTCATCGAATAACTGATACATTTATTGACTTAAAATATGAAAAAAAAGGGAAAGTCACATTAAATGATGTAGTATCAAAAGTAGATTGGAATGGATTTGTTTCCTTTGTTATACTTAAAACTATACCATTTTTCTGGATTCCAGCACACACAATAACATTTTTACTTCCACCTGAATACAGAATTTTAGTTGCTGCAAGTCTTTCAATAGCTCTTGGTGGTATATTAGCGTTTAGTAAGAAAAAGGTAAGGATTGTGAAAAATTGACGGGAATATGCAACCTATAGACGATATATTCATGTCTATAGGTTTTTTTAAGCAGAGAATCCAAATTTTAATTTGGTGTAAATCGCTTACTGCTAGGAGAGAATTGAGTAGGAGTTTCATTAAGCAGAGAACCCAAATTTTAATTTGGAGTGAATCGCTTACTGCTAGGAGGGAATTGAGTAGGAGTTTCATTAAGCAGAGAACCTAAATTTTAATTTGGAGTGAATCGTTTACTGCTAGGAGAGAATCGAGTAGGAGTTTCATTATAATAGTATAATGTGAAAAAATAATTATCTATAAGCAGGGATTAAAATAAGAAATATTTACTTGATAAAACATAAAATTTATCATTAATTCTAAGCTATAGTTATGATATACTTATTTGAGAAAGTAACAAAGAGTTAGGAAGGAGAATCATAATGGATTGTTTAAAAGGTCTAAATAATAAACAAATTGAAGCAGTGACTAAAACAGAGGGTCCTGTGTTAGTGCTCGCAGGGGCCGGTTCGGGAAAAACTAGAGTTTTGACACATAAAATAGCATATTTGATAAAAGAAAAAAAAGTACGACCCAGTAATATTCTAGCCTTGACCTTTACAAATAAAGCTGCTACTGAGATGAAAGACAGAATTGAGAGATTGTTGGACATGGATACACGTAGTTTGTGGGCAGGCACTTTCCATTCTATATGTGTTCGAATATTGAGAAGAGATATTGAGAGATTAGGCTATAATACAAACTTTGTAATATTTGATTCTTCTGATCAAAAAACCGTAGTTAACAACTGTATAAAAGAGATGAATTTAAATCCTAAGCACTATGAAGTGAAGGCAATGATTAGTTTTATTAGTAACCAGAAAAATCAACTTATCAGCCCTGATAAATACATTAATGATTTTTATAGTGATTTTAGAGAAAGACAAAAAGGTGAATTATACGCATTATATCAAAAAAAATTAAAGTCAAATAATGCTCTTGATTTTGATGATTTAATTATTAAAACTATAGAACTATTCTCAAATAATGAAGATATTTTAAGCTATTATCAAGAAAAATTTAAATATATTTTAGTAGATGAATATCAGGATACTAATGGTGCTCAGTATGAGTTAATAAGGTTATTAGGGCAGAAAAATAAAAATGTATGTGTAGTTGGTGATGCAGATCAGTCGATTTACGGTTGGAGAGGTGCTGATATTACAAATATACTTGAATTTGAAAAGGAATATCCTAATACTGTTTTGATAAAACTTGAACAAAATTATAGATCTACAAAAAACATATTAGCAGCAGCTAATTGCGTTATAGAGAATAATTTAAATAGAAAGAAAAAAGACTTGTGGACTGAAGCAGAAGAAGGAAAATCTTTATGCAAATATAATGCTGAAAGTGAAATTGAAGAAGCTTATTTTGTGACAGACAGAATACAAAATATTAGTGATATTGAAGGTTATGATTTTAATGATTTTTGTATATTATATAGAACAAACGCTCAGTCTCGTGTACTTGAAGAAGCGTTAATAAAAAGAGATATTCCATATAAAATCATAGGAGGATTGAAATTTTACGATAGAAAAGAAATTAAAGACATAGTGGCTTATCTAAGGCTTATTCAGAATCCATTAGATAATGTAAGTTTTAGAAGAATAGTTAATACTCCTAAAAGAGGGATAGGGTTAAAAACCATAGAAAAGGTTCAAAATTTTTGTCAAATAACAGGTGAAAGATTGTATAGTGCTATATTGGATGCTGAGGATATTCCAGGATTATCAAAAGGTGTTGCTACCAAGTTACAAAATTTCTCGCTGTTAATTGGTAAATTTATAGCTATGAAAGAAATAATGGGAGTAAAAGAGTTGATAGAAACCATAATAAATGATATAGGATATATCAAAGAACTTCAAGAACAACAGACCTTAGAAGCAGAAAGCAGAATAGAAAATATAAAAGAATTTATATCAGTAGCTGTAAATTATGAACAAAAAAATGAAGAGCCTTCATTAGAAGATTTTTTAGCAAGCATATCATTATTGTCAGATGTAGATAAAACCGATGAAACTATGCAAAATACCGTTTCGTTAATGACGATTCATAGTGCTAAGGGTTTAGAGTTTCCTATAGTGTTTATGACTGGTATGGAAGAGAGTGTATTTCCATTATCAAGAGCGATGTTTGAAGAAGATGAACTAGAAGAGGAAAGAAGACTATGCTATGTAGGAATTACAAGAGCTGAAAAACAACTATTTTTAACCCATACAGATAGAAGAATGTTATATGGTAAAAGTCAATATAATTCAGTATCGAGATTTATAAATGAAATTCCAAAAGATTTAATTGAAGAATACATGGGTAATGCGGCTAAGATGAGAAAAACTAAAAGAGAAAATATGCAAAAAAAAGAAAATAAACTATTTAGAGGGCATATTTATAAACCTCAACCATTACAACCGGTTAATACCGTAAGTAATAGTACGAAGCTCTGCGTGGGAACAAAAGTTAAACACAGTTCGTGGGGCATAGGAACGGTTGTTCAAGTAAAAGGTGAAGGAGAAAAAACTGAAGTCATGGTAGCTTTTGAAAATAAGGGTGTAAAAAAACTTATGCTTTCCTTTGCCCCGATAGAAATAATTTAACCCTGATCATTCGTATAACTTTGAATAATACGCTGTAAGCTTCTGAATTATGAGCAGAGAACCTAAATTTTAATCTAGTGCAAAGCGCTTATTCAGACGAAATAATGAGTCTGAGGTACATTTAAATTAGATATTATGTATATCGAGAATTTAATGTACATCTTCTAATCAGAAGTCTTAATAATGAATCTCCTACTCAGTGTCTTCATAAGAGTAAGTGAAGATATGTAACTCC
This sequence comes from Abyssisolibacter fermentans, assembly GCF_001559865.1. NCBI lineage: Bacteria > Bacillati > Bacillota > Clostridia > Eubacteriales > Clostridiaceae > Abyssisolibacter > Abyssisolibacter fermentans. The sequence continues at coordinate 17,639 of NZ_LOHE01000090.1, read as the reverse complement.
TACTCATTCTTCCTAGGAGTAAGCGATTCACATAAAATCAGAGATTTTAGTTCTCTGCTTAAAGTCATAGAATTTAGTTCACTGCTCATAATTTTCTATGAATAATCTGGGTTTAATAAAAGAGGGAGGTTAGGAATATTAATAAGTTAGATAGAATAAATGAATTAGTTAAAGAATTAAATGAATTGAGTTATCATTATTACACATTAGATAATCCAAAGGTTAGTGATAAAGAATATGACGCGTTATATGATGAACTAACAGAATTAGAGAAAGAAACAGGTCATATAATGGTTAATTCTCCTACTGGGAGAATAGGAGGTCAAGTACTTGAAAAATTTGAAAAACATAGACATTTATCGCCTCTTTGGAGCTTAGGTAAGAGCAAAAGCTATAATGAGCTTAGAGATTGGGATAATAGGGTAAATAAGCTTATAAATCAATATAATATGGCTAATGAAGATAAACTTCCTCGTCCCAAATATGTAATGGAATACAAATTTGACGGATTGACCGTTAATTTAACATATAAAGATGGGATACTTTCTCAAGGAGCAACTAGAGGTAATGGTGTAATAGGTGAAGCTATATTACCTCAAATTAAAACGATAAAATCAATTCCGTTAAATATTGATTTTAAAGGCACTATAGAAGTAAGAGGTGAAGGGGTAATGCCTCTATCGGTGTTAGATGCTTATAACCAAACAGCAGATGAACCCTTAAAGAATGCTAGAAACGCAGCAGCAGGTGCTTTAAGGAATCTAAATCCGAGTGTAACAGCCAAAAGAAAATTAAGTGTATTTTTTTATAATGTTGGACATATTGAAGGTAAAGAATTTTCAACACATCTTGAAATGATAGATTTTTTAAGAAAAAACAGATTACCAATCAGTGATTATATTAAAGAGTTTGACAATATTGAAGATGTAATATTAGAAATCGAAAATGTAAAAGATGAAAGAAAAAAACTAGATATATTAACTGATGGATTAGTTATTAAAATTAATGATATGAAGACAAGAGAAGTTCTTGGTTATACACAAAAATTTCCTAGATGGGCAATAGCTTATAAGTTCAAGGCTGAAGAAGTAACTACAAAACTTCTAGATATTAATTGGAATGTTGGTAGAACAGGAAAAGTGACGCCAACAGCTTTATTAGAGCCAGTTGACATAGGAGGAGTTACAGTAAAGAGAGCTACACTAAATAATTGGGATGATATACAACGCAAAAAAGTTAAGCTTGGGTCACGTGTATGGATTAGAAGATCTAACGATGTTATTCCTGAAATAATGGGAATAGTTGAAGAAAATGAAGAAGACATAAAAAAAATAGAAAAGCCAGAAGAGTGCCCATCATGTGGGAGTGAATTAGTTCAAGAAGGGGTTCATATATTCTGTCCAAATTCACTTTCATGCAAACCTCAACTCATATCAAGACTAGTTCATTTTGCAAGCAGAGATGCTATGAATATTGAAGGTTTTAGTGAAAAAACAGCAAAACAATTATTCGAAGAATTACATTTAAAAGATATACCACAATTATATGAATTACAATTAGAAGATTTAGTGAATTTAGAACGTTTTGGAGAAAAAAAAGCCCAGAATTTAGTTAATGCTATAGAAAAAAGCAAAGATTGTTCATTAGATGCTTTTATTTATTCATTAGGAATACCAAATGTAGGTAAAAAGACTGCTAGCGATTTGGCGGCATACTATAAGACATTAGATAACATAAAAAAAGCTACTTACGAAGAGCTAATATCAATAAATGATATTGGAGATAAGGTGGCGAACAGCATACTAGAATTTTTTAGCGATGAAAAAATAATCAATAATATTAATAAATTGTTACAATTAGGAGTAGAGCCGAAGCATGAAGAACTACAAAAAAGTCAAGATTCAATATTTTCAGGTAAGACAATAGTTGTTACAGGAACACTCGAAGGTATATCAAGGCAAGAAATTAAAAATATTGTAACAAAATTAGGTGGAAAAGTAACTGGGAGCGTAAGTAAAAAAACAGACTATGTCATAGTAGGAGACAATCCTGGTTCCAAATTTGATAAAGCAGAACAGCTAGGCATTAAAATCATCAACTTTGATGACTTTATTGGGATAATGAGAAATATAGATAGAAAATGATATAAAAATGAGCTTGCAAGATAAATTATCTTCAAGCTTGTTTTTTTGTATTAACCATTTTATCATATTATTTACAGCAAACAAAGTTAAAAATTGCTAATAAATAAACTAAAAAGTTAAAAATTACAAATATTTAATATTATTTTTTTAGAAACTCTGTATTTACCCACCTATAAATACAGTATTTTTTAATGCCTTGGAATGTATTACGAAAAATTAATACTTTTTTAAAATTTATTTCATTGTAAATTAGTTGTAAATAAAGTATTCTAATGTAAAGATGTATTTAAATATAACATTTTATAGGAGATGTATTATGTGGTAGTTGTATTATGTGAAATTTATGGTATTATTCGTAAATAAAAATAGTTTCGGTATTAAATATACAGTTGAAATATCTAATTCTCGTATTATTTATACTTATTTTATTTAATGCATACAGTCACATATATCATCTTAATCTAATATTTTGCTTACACATAAATAATCCCAGATTAGGCATAGTAAATTATGAAAAATAAATCTAAATATTTGTTTAGTGTAAAAAGTTTATTTATATCAATGTTTTTTATGAACAAATTCATTATATTCTTGATATACCAATAAATACTATTCAGAGATTCAAGATATATTTTTCAGAATTATATAAATAATCAGGGAAATTATGTGCAAAATATTCAGAATTTTTATAATTAGCAGTAAATAAAAATAAAATGGAGGGGTGTATATGTTATGTTAAGGTATACTTTGCGTAGGGCTGCTATTGCAATTTTAACAATTTGGGTTATAGTAACAATAACGTTTTTCTTGATGCATTCAATTCCTGGTGATCCATTTACAGATCAAAGAAAAATCGCACCAGAAATATTGGAGTTGATGAAAGCGAAATATGGACTTGATAAACCATTAATACAACAGTATGGTATTTATCTAAAGAATTTATTACATGGAGATTTAGGAAACTCATTAAAGTATAAAACTAGAAGTGTAAATGAGATGTTGTTTGATGGATTTTCTGTTTCATCAAAATTAGGAGGTTGGGCATTGCTCGTAGGAGTAGGCTTGGGTGTAACTTTTGGTATTATTGCAGGACTCAATCGGGCAAAGTTTTTTGACTTTTTCGTTATTTTCTTAGCTATAATTGGTGTTTCGGTACCAAACTTTGTTTTTGCAGCTTTATTCCAGTATTCATTTGGAGTTAAGCTACAATGGTTCCCAGTTGCTAGATGGGGAACAAATATGCACTATGTCTTACCGGTATTAGCGATTGGTTTTAGATCAATAGCGTATGTGGCAAGAATGATGAGAACTAGTATGCTAGATGTACTTGGACAAGATTACATTAAAACAGCAAGAGCTAAAGGTTTATCAAAATTTGTTGTTACTACAAAACATGCTATAAGAAATGCTATATTACCTATAGTAACTATAGTAGGGGTTTTAGCTGCAAATATATTAGTAGGATCGTTTGTTGTTGAAAGAGTATTCTCTGTTCCTGGTATGGGTAAATACCTTGTTATGTCTATACAGCAAAATGATTATACAGTTATATTAGGTACAACTATATTCTATGCAGTTATACTGGTTGTTATGATGTTCTTGATAGACGTATTCTACGGTGTAGTAGATCCACGTATAAAATTGGATTAAAGGGGGGGTTATTAGAATGAATGATAAAATTGAATTGACTAGTGAAATGTTTAAGATAGTTGGTAAAGATGCTGATCAGGCAGAAAAAATAGTTCGTCCGAGTATGACATATTGGCAAGATGCTTGGAGAAGATTGAAGAAAAATAAAATGGCAATGATATCTATGCTTATATTAGTAATAGTATTATTATTTACATTTATTGCACCAATGGTATCAGATGTAGACTATGCATATCAAGATTTTGCACACAAAAATGAAGGTTCTTCTATTGACCACCTTTTTGGTACAGATGTTCTTGGTAGAGATATCTGGGTAAGATGTTGGGAAGGTGCTAGAGTATCTCTGTTTATCGCCTTGATTTCAACAGTGTTAAATGTTACTATCGGGGTATTATATGGAGGTATTTCAGGATATATTGGCGGATACACAGATATTATAATGATGCGTTTTATAGAGATTATATATTCTATACCACAGCTTTTGTGGGTAATATTACTGTTGGTTGTTTTAAAGCCGGGTTTAAAAACAATAATTATAGCTATTTCAATAACAGGTTGGGGAGGAATGGCACGTATAGTTAGAGGTCAGGTACTCCAAATTAAACAGATGGAATTTGTATTAGCTTCAAAGACTTTGGGAGCAAGTTCTACAAAGATAATATTAAGGCATTTAATACCAAATGCTATGGGACCTATAATCATAAATCTAACATTCCAAGTACCAGGTGCTATTTTTACAGAAGCTATGCTAAGTTATTTAGGTCTTGGTATACCAGTACCATTGGCTAGTTGGGGTACATTAGCAAATGAAGGTACTAAAATGTTGTTGATACATCCATATCAATTATTTTTCCCTGCATTATTGATTTGTGTAACAATGCTTTCGTTTAACTTGTTCGGTGATGGTTTAAGAGATGCATTAGATCCAAGATTAAGAAAATAAGGAGGGGGGAATAAAAGATGAGTACAGGTAGAGAATTATTAAAAGTTGAAAATTTAAAGGTATCATTTGATACTTACGCTGGAGAAGTGCAGGCTGTAAGAGGAGTTGACTTTCATGTTGATGTAGCTGAAACTTTAGCTATAGTTGGTGAATCCGGTTGTGGTAAATCAGTTACAGCTCAAACAATAATGCAGTTAATACCTATGCCTCCAGGAAGAATAAAAGAAGGAAAAGCAATTTTTAATGGAAAAGATTTGGTTAAGTTTAGTGATAGACAAATGGAAGCTGTAAGAGGAAGAGATATAAGTATGATCTTCCAAGATCCTATGACATCTTTAAACCCTACTATGAGAGTTGGTAAGCAAATAATGGAGGGTTTAATAAAACACCAAAAAATGAGCAAAGCAGAAGCTGCTAAAAAGGCTGTTGAGATGCTTCATCTTGTTGGTATTCCAAAGCCAGAAAAACGTATTAATCAATATCCACATGAGTATAGTGGTGGTATGAGACAGAGAGCAATGATAGCTATTGCCTTAGCATGTAATCCAAAGCTTTTAATAGCTGATGAACCTACAACAGCACTTGATGTTACTATACAAGCGCAGATTATAGATTTAATGCAGGACTTACAAAAAAGATTAGATACAGCTATTATCATAATTACACATGACTTGGGTGTTGTTGCTGATATAGCAGATAGAATTGCAGTTATGTATGCTGGTATAATAATAGAGACAGGAACAGCTGATGATATATTCTATAATCCTCAGCATCCATATACATGGGGATTACTTCAATCTGTTCCAAGACTAGATAAAATGGAAAAGCATAGACTTGTTCCTATAGACGGTACACCACCAGATCTATTTGCACCTCCAATGGGATGTCCATTTGCTGCCAGATGTGATTATGCAATGCCAATTTGTTCCAAGCAAATGCCTGAAAAGACTGATTTGACAGATATTCATTATGTTCGTTGTTGGTTGAAGCATGATATGGCTCCACATGTTGAAAATCCATTTAGTAAGGGGGCGAAATAATGAGTGCTAACTTAGATAAAAAAGAAGCAAAGACTTTGGTTACAGTTAGAAACCTTAAAAAATATTTTAATGTTGGAAGGGGATTGCAATTAAAAGCTGTTGATAATCTATCTTTTGATATTAAACAAGGAGAAACATTAGGTCTTGTTGGAGAGTCAGGATGTGGAAAATCTACAACAGGAAGAACTATTATCAGATTATACGATGCAACTGATGGCGAAATTATTTTTGATGATATGAATGTTCGTAAGCTTAATAAAGATCAGCTTAAAAATTTTACCAGAAGTGCACAGATGATATTCCAAGACCCATATGCATCATTAAATCCTAGAATGACAGTTACTGATATAATTGGAGAAGGTATTGATATTCACAATTTACATTCAGGAATGGAAAGACAAAAAAGAATTTATGAACTTCTTGAATTAGTTGGATTGAGTAGAGAACATGCTAGTAGGTTCCCACATGAATTTAGTGGCGGACAAAGACAGCGTATAGGCGTAGCTAGAGCTTTAGCAATAGAACCTAAATTTATAGTTTGTGATGAGCCTATATCAGCCCTAGATGTTTCTATACAGGCACAAGTAGTTAACTTACTTGAAGACCTACAAAAAGAACTTGGTTTAACGTATTTATTTATAGCACATGATTTAAGTATGGTTAAGCATATTTCTGATAGGATTGCGGTTATGTATCTTGGATCAATGATGGAATTAGCAAGCAGTGATGCATTATATGATAAGCCTATGCATCCATATACAAAAGCATTGTTGTCTGCTGTACCAATTCCAGATCCAAAAATTTCAAAAGCAAGAAATAGAATAATGTTACAGGGAGATGTTCCGAGCCCTATCAATCCGCCACCAGGATGTAAGTTTCAAGCAAGGTGTAGTTTATGTAGTGACATATGTAAAAAACAAGCACCAGAATTAATAGAGGTAGAAAAAGGACATTTTGTTGCTTGTCATATGGTAAAGTAAATAATTAATATCGAAATACAGGGTTATTACAACCTGTATTTCGATAACATGCAAAAATATTTTAAAATATCTATCGATAATTTACATATGATAGTTATTTTATACGTAAAATGTAATGCTTAAGATGTTAAATATTTAGATAATTGTGAAAGTTGCAATATAGACTTGACATAATTACAAAAAATACCTATAATATTGATATAATATAAAAATTATATACAAAAATAGACATAGTTCAACAATACATATAAAGGGTATTATATTTGCAAGTAAAGTCCATTTTTAGTTTAAATTTAGACTTTAAAAAGAGTATTGAGGGAGTATGACTATTAGTAGAAAAAAATTAAATTAAGGGGGAAATTTTTTATGAAGAAAAGCAAGCTAATGGTTTTAATGCTATGTTTTGTAATGGTATTTTCATTTGCGTTTGCAGGATGTTCAGATGGAGATAAGCCTGAAGAGCCTAAGCAACCAGCAGGTGATTCAAACCAAGAAGGTGATTCAAATCAACCAGCTGATAATGGGGAAGAATTAGCTGAGGAGCAAGTATTAAGAGTTAACTGGGCAGCAGAACCTCCAGGAATGGATACACAAATAACAACAGCTGCACTTTCTATAGAGATAATAAGAGCTACTATGGAAGGTCTTGTAAGACCAGATCAAAATGGTTTTATTAAAAAAGGTTCTGGACTAGCAAAAGATTGGGAAATAAGTGACGATGGATTACATTACAAATTTTACTTAAGAGATGCTAAATGGTCTGATGGAACACCTATTACAACAGAAGATATCAAATTTTCTTGGTTAAGAGCATTAGATCCAGATACAGCAGCTGAATATGCTTCAATGTTATATCATATTGAGGGAGCAGAAGCATATAACAAAGGCGAAGGATCTAAAGAAGATGTAGCAATAAGAACACCAGATGAAAAAACAATAGAAGTTGATTTAGTAAGACCTACAGCTCAATTTTTAGAGCTTACTTCATTTGCAACACTTATACCAGCTCAAAAGGCAGCAGTAGAAAAATTTGGTGAAGAATATGCAGCAGATGCTGATAAGATAGTTTATAGTGGACCATTTGTAATTAGCGAATGGAACCATGATCAAAATCTTAATTTAGAAAAAAATCCTAATTATTGGGATGCTGAAAATGTTAAGCTTGAGCGTATTGAAGGAGATATGATTATTGATGCTAACTCAGCAGTAAACTTATATGATACTGATGGTTTAGATACAATTGTTGTTCCTTCTGAATTTGTTGAGAAATATGGAGATACTGATGAATATGCAATAATTCCAAATGCAACTACTTGGTATTTACAATATAACTTTACAAATAAAATTATGAGTAATTATCATATAAGAGCAGCATTTGCACAAGCGTTAGACTCTGATAGCTTTGTTAAAAATGTATTAAATGGTGTTGGTTTAGTTGCTGAAGGTTTAACACCTCCAGGAATGCCAGGAAAAGATGGTAAAGCATTTGATGAATTAAGAACTAGCAAATCTCTTCCTTATGACCCAGAAGCTGCTAAAAAGCACTTAGAAGAAGGTCTTAAAGAATTAGGAATGACTAAAGAAGAATTACAGGAAGAAGTTACTTTCTTAGCAGGAGATAGCTCAGGATGGGTATTAATGACTCAAGCTTTCCAACAAATGTGGAAAGAAAACTTAGGACTAGAAATATTTGTAGAGAATGTATCTTATGCTATTAGATTAGATAGATATAACAAAAAAGACTATACAATAAGTTTATCTGGTTGGGGCGGAGATTACAATGACCCTATGACATTTATGGATTTATTCATTACAAATGGTGGAAACAACGATGCATACTATAGCAGTGCTGAGTATGATGCATGTATTGATACAGCTGTAAATGGAATGGGAGACGAAAGAATTGATGCTATGCTTAGAGCTGAAGAAATATTAGTTAAGGATCTTCCAGCTCATCCAGTATACCATCCAGTTAGAGATATGGTTACTAGATCATATGTTAAAGGTATTGTAAGACCTTTATGTGGTGCTGATAATGACTATAAATGGGCTTATCTACTAAAACACTAATAAAACAATCTTTCATTTTAAATTAATGAAAATATAGATTTTATTGAAATACAAAAAAGATTCCAATGTGCAGTTGGAATCTTTTTTTTGTGATTTAAAAAAGTGATAAGAATTTTTATAATAAAAATGCTTATAAGAATGAACCTGAAAATGGATTTGTTAATTTACTCTTAGGAAAGTAAGTAGGAGTTTCATTATTATAAAATTAATAAAATAAAAATAATAAATTGTTCTTTGCAATTGTTAAAAAAATGTAATATAATATAATGTATAAGAGATTTTTCAAATAAATCTGTGGATATAGTTAAAAAAATGCAATAATTTGTTGAAATTGCAAGAATGCCATAGAATCCTTCAAATAGAGAACCATCAAAAATATATCTATTATTAAAATGGCTTGTAAACAGCTAAATATCAGTATATTTATATGCCATATGATTTGATAAATATTTTTATTATTGCAAAAAATGAAACATAAGCTTGACATCATTACGAAATATTTCTATAATATTTATATATAAGCGTATAATTAAACATAAATAGATAAAGTAAGAAAATATACTATAATATGACTAAAGTGATATGAACGCAGTAATTACCTACTCTTATGAATAAAGCAAATAATAAGCTAGGAGGTGAATAAATTAATTCAAATTACAAAGTTGTAACATAATTTAATTGCAAAGTTGTAACAAATTTTAAAATAATTATAGGGGGATTTTATTATGACGAAAAGCAAACTTATGGTATTGATGCTAATATTTATTATGTTGTTTACTGTTGCTTTCACTGGATGTACAGGAGATGAACCAACAGATACTCCAAGTTCAAGTGATAATCAAGGCTCTGGCGATACTCCAAGTTCTAGTGATACTCCTAGTTCTACTGATGATGGTAAGGAACTAGCAGAAGAGCAAATATTGAGACTTAACTGGGCAGCAGAACCTCCAGGAATGGATACTCAAACTACAACAGCTGCACTTTCTATAGAAATAATAAGAGCTACTATGGAAGGTCTTGTAAGACCAGATCAAAATGGTTTCATTAAAAAAGGTTCTGGATTAGCAAAAGATTGGGAAATAAGTGACGACGGATTACATTACAAATTTTATTTAAGAGATGCTAAGTGGTCAGATGGAACACCTATTACAACTGAAGATATCAAATTTTCTTGGTTAAGAGCATTGGATCCAGATACAGCAGCTGAATATGCAGGAATGTTATATGCTGTTGAAGGAGCTGAAGCATATAATAAAGGTGAAGGATCTAGAGAAGATGTAGCAATAAGAACACCAGATGAAAAAACAATAGAGGTTGATTTAGTAAGACCTACAGCTCAATTCTTAGAGCTTACTTCATTTGCAACACTTATACCAGCTCAAAAGGCAGCGGTAGAAAAATTAGGCGAAGAATATGCAGCAGATGCTGATAAGATAGTTTATAGTGGACCATTTGTAATTAGTGAATGGAACCATGACCAAAACCTTATATTAGAAAAAAATCCAAATTACTGGGATGCAGAAGTTGTTAAGCTTGAACGTATAGAAGGAGATATGATTCTTGATGCCAACGCAGCAGTAAACTTATATGATACTGATGGATTAGATACAATTGCTGTTCCTTCTGAGTTTGTTGAGAGATATGGAAAAACTGATGAATATATAATAGTACCTAATGCAACTACTTGGTATTTACAATTCAACTTCACAAATAAAATTATGAGTAATTATCATATAAGAGCAGCATTTTCACAAGCATTAGATTCAGAAAGCTTTGTAAAAAGTGTATTAAATGGTGTTGGTTTAGTTGCTGAAGGTTTAACACCTCCAGGAATGCCAGGAAAAGATGGTAAAGCATTTGATGAATTAAGAACTAGCAAATCTCTTCCTTTTAACGTAGAAGCTGCTAAAAAGCATTTAGAAGAAGGTCTTAAAGAATTAGGAATGACTAAAGAAGAGTTAGAGAAAGAAGTAACTTTCTTAGCAGGAGATACCTCTGGTTGGGTAAATATGACTCAAGCTTTCCAACAAATGTGGAAAGAAAACTTAGGACTAGAGATATTTGTTGAAAATGCATCATATGCTATAAGATTAGATAGATATAACAAAAAAGACTATACAATTAGTTTAGCTGGTTGGGGTGGAGATTATAATGACCCTATGACATTTATGGATTTATTCATTACAAATGGCGGAAACAATGATGCTTACTATAGCAGTCAGGAATATGATGATTGTATTAATACAGCTGTAAATGGAATGGGAGATGAAAGAATTGATGCTATGCTTATAGCTGAAGAATTATTAGTTAAAGAACTTCCAGTTCATCCAGTATATCACCCTGTTAGAGACGTTGTTGTTAAGCCATATGTTAAAGATATTGTAAGACCTTTATGTGGTGCTGATAATGACTATAAATGGGCTTATATATTAAAACACTAATAAAACAAAATCTTTGATTTTTAATTATTGAAATGTAGATTTTGCTGAAATATAAAACGGAAATTAATATTTTATTTTCCATTTTAGAATTATAAGAAATGTAGAAAAGATTCCAATGTGAAGTTGGGATCTTTTTTTACGCATATCAAAATTTATGTGTATTTTGTTTTATGTTTTAACATAAATGTTTTCATTTAAGCTATAGTAGGGATTTCTACTCTAAGTTAAGAGGTCATTAATATCAACATGCAATATTCCCAAAATACGCAAAAAAGATTCCAATGTGCAGTTGGAATCTTTTTTGTGTTTAAGAGTATGAAATACTTTAACAAATTTTGTATATATAACTTGTTAAATTAAGGGGCATAGTAAATAATAAAAGATAAACGAATTCATACATGTATTGTGAATTTATATCAATAAATTCTTAATCAATTTAATTATTAACAAAATGTAATAAAAAATTATTGAGACAGAATTATAATAAAACTTGTCTATTTTATTATAAATTATTAACAAAATGAAATAATGTCCAATATTGCAAGAGCGAAACTCAATAATTCAAATATTAAGTTCATAATTATTTCAATAAATAGATACAATATATTTATACCATATAAACGGGCATATATCAATAGTTAATTAAAACGAATATTTTGATAATTTCAAAAAATGAAGTGGCATATCGACACTGTTACAAAATAATTCTATATGCTCTTATACTAGTACAAAATTCGACATATAATAACATAGAAAAAATTGAGATTTTGAGGATAAAACCGCAGTAGTTACCTATATTATTAATAATAATAACAAATAATAGATAGAGGGGGTGAATAGCTCATATATTACAAATATGCAATATAATAAAGTTACAAAGTTGTAACAATTAAAAATAATTATAGGAGGAATATTATTATGACAAAAAACAAATTCATGGTTTTAGTGATAATATTTGTTATGGTATTTACTATTGCCTTATCAGGCTGCAAAGGAGAGATAAATGAGACACCTAATGGCGATATTAGTGAAGAGTTAGCTGATGAACAAATATTAAGAGTTAATTGGGCAGCAGAGCCTCCAGGATTGGATCCACAAACTACAACAGCTGCACTTTCTATAGAGATAATAAGGGCTACTATGGAAGGTCTTGTAAGACCAGATCAGAAGGGTTTTATTAAAAAAGGTTCTGGATTAGCTGAAGATTGGGAAATGAGTGAAGATGGAATTAATTATAAATTCACTTTAAGAGATGCTAAATGGTCTGATGGAACAGATATTACATCAGAAGACATAAAATATTCTTGGTTAAGAGCTTTAGCTCCAGAAACAGCTGCTGAATATGCTGCTATGCTATATCACATAAAGGGGGCAGAAGAGTACAATAAAAATGAAGGTAGTAGAGAAGATGTAGCTATAAAAACACCAGACCCAAAAACTATTGAAGTAGAATTGGTTAGACCTACAGCTCAATTTTTAGAGCTTACTTCATTTGCTACATTAGTACCTGTTCAGAAAGCAGCTGTCGAGAAATTTGGTAATGACTATGCTGCGGACGCAGAAAAGATAGTTTATAGTGGTCCATTTATAATAAAGGAGTGGACTCATGATCAAAAACTTACACTAGAAAAAAATCCTAATTATTGGGATGCTGAAAATGTGAAGATTCAAACTATTGAAGGAGACATGATACTTGATTCTAACACAGCTGTTAACCTATATGACACAGGTGGACTAGATACGATAGTAGTTCCAATGGAATTTGTTGATAAATATGGCGATACTGATGAGTATAAGATTGTACCTGATAGTACTACTTGGTATTTACAATATAATTTAACAAACAATATAATGAAAAATTATAATATAAGAGCAGCATTCGCAAGGGCGTTAGATTCTGAAAGTTTTGTAAATAATGTATTAAACGGTGTAGGTATGGTTGCTAACGGTTTAACTCCGCCTGGTATGCCAGGTAAAGATGATAAAACTTTTGATGCAGTAAGAACAAGTAAATCATTAACTTTTGACAAAGCTGCAGCAGCTAAACATTTAGAAGATGGTCTTAACGAATTAGGTATAACTAAGGAACAACTTCAAAATGAAGTTACATTTTTAGCAGGTGATAGTTCAGCTTGGAAGCTTATGACTGAAGCTTTTCAACAAATGTGGAGAGAAAATTTAGGATTGGACATAGTTGTTGAAAATGTATCTTACGCCATAAGATTAGACAGATATAATAAAAAAGATTATACCCTTAGTTTAGCTGGTTGGGGTGCAGACTATAATGATCCAATGACATTTATGGATTTATTCATAACAAATGGTGGAAACAATGATGCTTACTATAGTAATACTGAGTACGATAAATTGATAGATATTGCTGTAAATGGTACAGGTGATGAAAGGATAGATGCAATGCTTAAAGCAGAAGAATTATTAGTAAAAGATCTTCCGATACATCCTGTTTATCATCCTGTAAAAGATATATTGGAGAAACCATATGTTAAAGATCTTGTTAGATATGCAGTTGGATGTGATAATGAATACAAATGGTGCTACATATTAAAGCATTAGAAATTGAGAGATAAATGACAGGGTAAACTGATTGCTTCCTCAATTAGCATTATTAGCAAGATTTATATTGTATATAAGTATATATATAATCCCAGATTATTCATAGAAAATTATGAGCAGTGAACCCAAATCTTGATTTTGAGAAGTAAACTAAAATCTATGATTTTATGTGAGTCGCTTACTCATGAGTAGAGAACAGAAATCTACGATTTTTTGTGAATCACTTACTCTTGGTAATGAAATGAGGAGTGAGTTTCATATTAGAAAATGAATAGGAGGTACAACTCACGCTTATTCCTATGAAGTAACTGAATAGGAGATTTATTTTCGACATACCTATTCGATATGCCTTCGAATATACTGAAATATTATAATTCAGAAGCTTACAGTATATTATTTAAAGTTATATGAAAAATCAGGGATAATACTAAAAATAATAAAGCTTGGATTTGACATTTTGTCTATTTTCCAAGCTTTTTGAAGTAACTTTACTATAAAAAATAAATTGATAATGGTTAATATTTTGAATTATTAACCATTATCAAAATATTCTACTGAGCGCTTAAATAAATTTATTGGCAACTTATATTATGTAAGAAAAGAAGAAAAATATAATAGTATGTAAAGATAAATAAATGAGGTGAGTATCTTGTTTGAAGAAAAACTGAATGAAAATATTGTATATCATATTGCTCCAATACATGATTTGGATATGATATTGGAAAAAGGAATAGCTTACGATGATAAAATCACATATTATGTTAAATATAAAAAATTTCACGATTTTTTTGATAACTACAAACCTTCTGAAATACCAGAATGGGTTATTAGAAAAAAAGCAGTGTTTGGAAGTTTAGATTTGAGCAAGCATACAAGTTGGCATTCTCATAGTGTTATATTATCTTTGAAAATTAATCCGCATAAATGTTGGATTGCAAATGAAAATTTAGCTAATGAATGTTATGAACCTATTATGCTTATGGATGTTAAAGGTTTTGAAATAAAAAAAGAGTATATTATAAAAAAATGTATTATTAAAGCCAAAATGTATTGGGATACTTCATGTAGTTATGAATATAATTTAAGAGTGAGAAATGATTTGAAAGTTGGTTATGATTGTGAAATAATGATTTTTCATTCAATTAAACCTAAAGATATAATACCATTGGCTATAGTATCAGATCATAGAATAATGAGCATTAAACAATGGAAAAATACAATATATACTTAGAAAAAATGTTATAGGAATAATCAGGGTTAATTTACATTACAAATATTTTAAAAGGATTAAGTTAGCGTTACAAAAGGTCTATATTAGTTGACTGTAAAAATTATAAATGTTATAAATAAGTAGAACAGTTTAACTTGTTGATGTAACAGTGAAAGATGAGAATAATTGAGACAAACATATTATCCCATAATAGTATAATTTAGAACAAATCATGCTTATTTTATAATGAATTAATAAAAAGTTATAGGATAACAACTTATAATTTAAAAAATTGCAGAATGGGTGATAATATGAAAAGACTATTTTTATTTATAACATTAACGATAGTTATATTTTTTGCTTTTTCTATTTTTGTATATGCTGATTATAGTCCACAGTATGTTGAAATGAATATTGATGGAAAAAATATTAATTTAGAAAAAATTAATATACTTATCAATGGAGAACCTTTAATATCTGATGTTTCTCCAGTTCTATATGAATCCAGAACTTTAGTTCCAGTAAAATTTATAATAGATTATTTGAATGCACAAATAGATTGGGATAGTAAAAATCGAGAAGTGCATATATATAGTAATGATAAAAATATTACTATAAAAATCGATAGTAAGGATATTATTGTTGATGGTAAACAAAAATCATTACCTTACGGTGTTCCTGCTAAAATTATGAATGATAGAACTATGGTTCCTTTAAGATTTGCTGCTGAGGAACTAGGTTTTAAGGTTGACTGGGATAGTAAAATGAGAAAAGGAATTATTAGCAGTGCAAAACAAGATATTTTGGATATAGTTGTTAATACAGATAACGTTTTACCTAAAATTGAAATCAAAGCTTCAGGGATTGTGTATCACAGGGAAATGTACTTGGATAATCCTTGTAGATTAGTTATAGACATTCCTAATACTAATTTAGAATTAGACAAGGATAGATTAGATGAAAATGGTGTCTTTAAGTTAGATGTAAACACATATCCTGTTAAAATGATTAGAGCTTCTCAGTTTTCAAAAAATCCTTACATAACAAGATTAGTGTTAGATATGGATAGAAATGCTGGTTATACAATAATTCAAGGAGAAAATGAAAAATCTCTTGAAATAGTTTTTACAAACCTTATTAAAAACATTTCTAATGACAAAATAAACGATAGGGAAGCAATAATAATTGAAACTACTAATATTCCTAAGTACAATGTACTTAAGTTAAATAATCCTGATAGAATGATACTTGATATAATGGATTCATTTATAGGACAAGCTAAAGACAAATATAACTATAAAACAAATAATGTTAAAGGAGTTAGAGTATCACAATTTAAGCCTGATGATTTATACAATGTTAATGATAATATTGTTAGGGTTGTGTTTGATTTGATGAGTACAGAAGAATCGAATTTAATAGTTGAGCAAAATAAAGACAAAATATTCTTTTATGCGGATAATAAATTAATAAATGGTCTTAATTATGAAAAAGGAAAAGAAGGCGGAAAATTATCAATTGATAGTTCTTCTAATTCTAAAGCTAGCGTTGTATATGATGAAACTAATAATATGCTAAAGATAACGATGTCTAAATACAACAGTAATATAAAGAATAGTGCGCTAATATTAAGTGATGCTTTTATAGACAATATAATAATAGATACAATAGATAATAATAGAGTTTTATATATTAAATTCAAACAAAATATGATTTATAGTGTTATTTCAAATTCAAAACAAATTGATGTTAATTTTGAAAAAAAAGATTCAACAAAAAATAATAAATATACGGTAGTTATAGATGCTGGTCATGGTGGAAAAGATCCAGGTGCTATATCGCCAATAAATGGTGCTATAGAAAAGGACTTGAATTTAAAAACAGCTTTAGAGCTTGAAAAGAAACTTAAAGAGTTAGGATTTAATGTTGTAATGACTAGGAAAACAGACACTTTAGTTAATTTATACGAGAGAGCTTACATTGCAAATAGAAATGATGGAGATGTTTTTATAAGCATACATTATAATTATAATGACAATAAATCAATAAAAGGAATTCAGACACTCTATTGTCCATCATATAAAAGTGATGTGAAGCAAAACAATCAATATCCTTTTGCGGAGTATATGCATAACCATTTGTTAAGTGGATTAAATGTAGAAGATAAGAAGATTGTTAGAAGACCGGGGTTAGTAGTTACAAGAGAAACGAAAATGGATGCAGTTTTATTAGAATTAGGATTTTTGAGTAACTATGAAGAAGCAAAAAAGATTTGTACAGATGCTTATCGTAAAAAAGTTGCAGAAGTAGTAGGTAAAGCATTAGTAGATTATTTCAAATAACATAAAATTAAAACCCTGTCAGTGTGATGGGGTTTTAATTTTACCTTACTTAAATTTTCAATAAATAATATAAAATTATATTTAAAAAATGTACATAGTATTGAGAGTTAATTAATATAATTTATATATAATCCCAGATTATTCATAGAAAATTAAATATTCTGCTGCATCCTTCTGATTAGAAGATGTCCATTAAATTCTAAACATACCAACTCGGTATGCCTTCGAATTCACTGAAATCTTCT